>JBQGBZ010000433.1:0-3326 GCA_052038215.1 Nitrososphaera sp. | reverse complement strand
TGTAGGTAATCAATTGATTCCATTTGATGAAATGATGCTATTCTACGTCACACCTACTACTATTGCTACAGCAGCCATAGCAATATATTTGCACTCAAAGAAAAAGATCTAGCCACTTTAGTTAGCCCAATAGCACAGACTATAACTAAAATTCAGCAGGGATAAGAATCGTTTTTCTTAATCGAGGAGCAAATGAATAGGCATGTTCTCTACTACTCTTTGATATAATTAGTAAACAAAAAACAAGGTCTTTTTTCCTTCTCTCAAATTGTCTGAAAAGCGTTTTTACGTTGGTAAAAATAATATCAGTAATAATAAAACCTCTAACATATGATGTCTTTCAGTATACTTGATCGTGTTTTCTAAATGCTCCGTAGTACAGCAGTGTGACTAAAACAAGCGAAATGATATACCAGTTTGGTATCACGAAACTGCCTACATCTACCGCTCCAACGTGCATAGAAGTCCAATCCGAGAATTGCATAAGCTGCCCGCCTTTTGGATCATCTGCTAAAGGAACCAACGATCTGTTAACAAACCATGCAAGATCCTCAATCGTTATAGCAGTTATTAGGTTGGCAAATCCTAGCATTAGTGCCTTTATTCTTTTGTGTCTTCCAAATAGCCTGAAGACCATATCATCCCACAAAGCAGCAAAGCTAATCAGAACAAAAATGAAAAGCATTGGAAACAAGTGATACTGATACATATTGCCAATAATCGGTTTTGTTTCTCTGCTTCTGTCAAAGTTAGCATCGTTTACTTCTACCTTTCCGTTGGAGATCTGCAATGCAGGATCTTTGATGTAATAGTATTCAAGGTGAGCAAACGACACTGCAAATACAACGCATATTACAGCAGTAGAGATGAATTCTATTCTTCTTGCTCCCAGTTGCTTGACAATATGCTCCCTATGGGACATATAGCCTTCGTGATCTTCGGATTCTGATTTTATAATAAAGTAGAATGCAGCATAAATTAAATCAGTTATAATACATTCTTAGTGATGGAAACAGTCAGGCTAACCTAGTACTTAGTTTATCTGCTATGTATCCTTAGGTTAAGTGAAAATGTCAGCAGATCCAAATGTTACTCCTGAGCAGTTATCGCATAGACACACTAATCTATCTCCTCATAATCTTAAGAAGATATATCATAGGAAGAAATCACTCAAGCAAGAAGAAATTGATACCGTATTGGTGGTCAATCCAAACTCTAGTAGTGGCCTGACGGGGAAAGGGTGGAATGAGCTGTATTCTGAAATCAAGAAAGCGCTAGGCATCAGTGTTAAAGTAGCTTTGACTAAGAAACCAGGAGATGGCACTGTACTTGCACGAAAATTCTTAAAACAAGGATTCAAAAAAGTTGTGGCTATAGGTGGCGATGGAACTTTAAATGAGGTTGCAAATGGATTCTTTGAAGATCCTGTAGGGATACATTCTAACAAGATCGATAAATCCGTGGCTGGATCTCCTCCTTTGAAACCAATAAATCCTGATGCTATAATGGGAGTTGTACCTGCTGGCACTAGGAATGTTCTTGCCAAGTCCCTAGGGTTACCCGAAGGGATTGCCAACTGCTGCAAGACGTTTCGCTTAGGCAAACCAAAAAAAATGGATGTTATCTATGCGACTGTTACGAGTTCAGAAGATCCATCCTCGATGAGGAGCAGAATTTGTCTAAATGCTGCTGAGATGGGAGTTGCAGCAGAAATAATTGATAGGTCAAAGAAGGTTCGGGAAGTGGTCAACAGTAGAATTGTGTCTACTATCACAAGTATTGCTGCGACCTTGCCGACATATCAAAGCAATGAGTGCGAAATTTCTATTGATAATGACGGCAGGAAATTTGCTGTCAAAATGACGATGGCAGTGGTGGCTAATGGTCAGTTCTTGGGGGGCGGATTCAAGGCAGCACCTCATGCTAACATGTCAGATGGGTTGATTGATCTGGTTGTTCTAAGGGATTCTGGAAGCCTAAAAATGATAGATGAGCTCATCAACATGAAAGATGGTGACTACAAGGAAGAGGACAAAGTGATCTATAGACAAGTTAGAAAAGTCACTATAACATCAAAGGAAAGAGACGTTACCGTTACAGTCGATGGAGAGCCAATTGGCTTTTTGCCAGCGACATTTGAAGTTATTCCACATGCATTAACAGTGAGGAAGTAGCATATATCTACCGAAGTTTCATGAGCTTGCGCAAAAAAATTTGATGATCATTATGCTAATAAAAGAAATTCTTCTAGGCGCAGAGGATACTTATAGGTCTATTATTCACAGCACATAGATTTCCGGTACATAATAGAGACGATGCTTTCAAAGCACAGACGAGGCGTATATATTGAGAAAGCGCGGAGATATTATCAAACCATATGTACTTAGCAATTGTTGGGGTAATTACAGTGTTGACGGTGTTGCTCCTGCCTAGCCTGACATTTGCACAAAGCCAAGAGGATTTGCAAACGGTCAAGACTGAAAGGAGTGAGGTCTTTACGGTCCCTTATACTGCTGCGAACCGAAACGAACAGGATCCTCTTGTATACACCTTTGATGAACCCCTGCAACCAAACTGGATACTATCGATACAAAACAACATATCCTATATCCCAAGGGAAGGAGCCAGAACAATAATAAAGATACAAGAGTCAGCACCAAGTGAGAAATTCATTGAACTTGCAATATATGGCGACCAAACGATGAGATACTGGGTGGGGGTTAGTACTCCAGAGGCTGGATACGCCAGAATATATGACAGTGAAAATGGCTGGTCAAGACAACAGCCCATCTCTATTACCCATTCAGAAAATTCCGGACTGATTGTTACAAACGGCCAGAGGACGGTAGTTGATAGGCTTGATCTCAACGGCTTTGCAGTTTCATCAATTGAAGTCTACGGAAATGATGGAAACTCTACACTTGCCAATGCATACGCTGGGGATATAGCTTTTCAAGTATTTTACGGGAGCTTTGAGGAGTCACCGCTATACTTTGTGCCAGCAGCAGTTGGACTGGGTGTAGGAGGACTCGTAATAGGTATTCTGATATTCAAGAAGAGGAAACCTTCTGATTAGAATATTTGCGTCCGTAATTGTAGTAGTATTTACACATTCCTTTCAGATCACATATCCCGCACATAGGCCTGACAGGTAGGCAGACGTTTTGTCCATACATGACAAAAGTATTGTTTACTCTTGTCCATAGTCGCCTGTTAACTATCCTGTTTAGTTCAGTCTCGGTCTGCTTGACTGTCTTAGTGTCTATAAGCCCCAGTCTGTTTGAGATCCTGTGGACATGTATATCTACAGGTATTGCTGGTTTGTT
>JBQGBZ010000432.1:0-1634 GCA_052038215.1 Nitrososphaera sp. | reverse complement strand
AAGCCATGAAATAACCATAAAGCCCAATACTATCGCTTCAAGAATATATGGCTCAAGCTCCATAAAGAGACGTCATAGACACCGCTATGAATTCAATCAGCGGTACCTTGACACCGTCAGAAAGGCTGGCCTTGTAATGTCGGCATTCTCTGACGGCGGTAAGAGAGCCGAAATACTCGAAATTCTAAATCATAAGTTCTACTTTGCTGTGCAGTATCATGCAGAATTTAATAGCCGGCCGGGCAGGCCTGAACAAGCTATCCATGCATTCGTCAGAGCTGCGGGGAATTATTAGATTCTTAACTCGTATATCCTTTGACGCGCATCCCTAAGAGAAGTTTTCTTTTTGACATAACCCTGATTAATCAGGTGACTGAGAGATAATCGAATAGTGCGCTCTGGCAGCATTGTCCTAGCCCCAAGATCCTTTTGGCTCAATGCACCCTCGTATTCTAGCGTTTTCAAAATTAGCTTAGCACTTGGCGGCATCTTGAGCATATCCTCGGCAAGCTTTACCTTTTTTGCCATGAGTGAGGCCGCAGAAGAATGACCTGCAAGTCTGACAAGCCTAGCAGGGAAAGTATGTCTGCTACATTCAAGGGTATTTCTTATTTGTATTCTACAGCCGCCATCCAGGATCACTTCACAGTGATAGCGGCTTATGATGTCAGTAATCTCGAGAGTGGCCTGGTTTGGAACAATAAGCGGTCTCCTTGTATTGTCAAGAGAGTTTACAGATACTATTATGAAAACCGCTGCCTTTTGAAGAGCCATGGGACCACCTGCAGACATCGAGTAAGCAGTCGAACCAGTTGGGGTTGATATTATGACACCATCGCTCTTATCATGCCATATATCATTTCCGTCTATCCGCAAAACATGTTCCATCAATGTTGCACTTTTGCTTGAAAATATAGCTACGTCATTTAGGACCGGATCAGCTTGCTTGCCATCAACTTTTACAGCAAGGCGAAAGACTTCATCAACTGAATATTTGCCTCGCTTGATCTGGGAAGTTGCCAGCTCTAAGTCTCTTGCGTCTAGTTGTGCAAGGAAGCCGGTTGAGTCAGTCTCATAAAGGCCTAGGACAGGCGCTGAATCAGTCTGTACCTTATGAAAGTAATCAAGAATGCCTCTGTCGCCTCCCGCTACTAGCACAAGATCAACTTCCTTAGCTATACTAAAATCGTCCTTCATTAATTGCGCCTTGACATTAAGAGACTCGAGCGTCTTCCTAACTTTAGTTAGTAGAGCTCCGTCTCTCACATCTATGCCTGAAAGCGCAACTTTCATTGATATATTATCACAAACTACAATCTAAAGGCTGAATTTAAAGCTAAGAGAAATATTCAAACCCAATACTGTTATAAAAATAGGTAGCGCTCTCTTCTATGCTCGAAATTGAAGGAATCTTGTCTAAGCCGATTTGTCTCGTCTCTAGTGCTGCCCTAACCGCGCCTGCACCAAAGCAGATGGCCCACATTGGATCCCTTTCTTTTAGATATGCACATGAGAATGATGCAGATAGTATGTCACCTGTGCCAGTAGAGTCCATAGTGTTAATTTCTGGCATGCATATCCAAAAGTGCTTGTTCTTGTGAAGGAGATGGAAAAAGTGATGTTCTGTAGAAATC
>JBQGBZ010000431.1:0-15625 GCA_052038215.1 Nitrososphaera sp. | reverse complement strand
TAATGGTCATTATTCATGTTAGAAGAGAAATGTCTGCTCCACGGGATAAAGTATGGAGCATACTTTCTAACCTTGACAGAGAGCCCTCATATTGGCACGGAATGAAATCTATCAGAAATATGGCGCGATGCTAGAAGCTTTCGATTTGGTAGTTAAGGTCTGCACTCTGTCTATTTGAACCCATACAATTAGTGGGCCGAGGGTTCCGGCAGAAAAACCTTGAAAAAATGGACTTGAATTAGGATAGTGTTGTTTATCAGATCCACGTCTGATGAGGCCTCGTAGGTAACTGTTGCTGTATGATATTACGAAACAACAACCTTTCCTACCATTGCTGGGTGGACTGTACAGTAGTATTCAAAGGTCCCTGCTTCATAAAAAGTATGCTTGAATGTTTGTGCTGGTTGCATTATTCCTGAATCAAATCCAATTGATGATGCTGAGGGTTGCGGCGAGGAAGAAATATCTGTGGTTTCCCTTGCTTCTCCTATTGCTCCTAAATCGCTTAGGGCATTTCTGATATTGATAATTATGTTGCTGACCAATTCATCTCTGATTTTTTCAACTATTCCTAACCCAGAATTATCATCTGACCTATGATCATGAGTTGCTGGCTGATCTCTAAGAGTCGTCACTGTATGTGTGGAAGAGTCGTCGTTAATCCACATCACAGTATCTCCCACCTTGATATTAATCGGATTTGGTTGATATGCTGTATCAGTTAATCTAAATGCTCCTGCTACAATGGATATTTTAGTTGTGTTACTATCTTGAGCTGAAGCGGAAATAGAGATATTATTGATTATTCCTAAAGCTAGAGTTGCTACTACTGTGATAACTGAAAGAGCTTTGACCGTTGATAGTTTCTTTATAGGCATCATTTTTGCTTTCATATCAAATCCCACCCGCTCCATCCTCTTTGCTAATCAGTAATCATAGCCGCCTCGACAACAGTTATTACTTCACACCAACCGCTAGAAGTACCTCATTCTCTAATACTATCTTGTTGCTGTTATTTCCTGCGTAGCTGGCAGCTTCTTCTGCTATTGCATGTGTCATCTTTGCCATAGTTCTTACACGCTCGGCGTCAGTGTTCATTTTCATTAACATCTGATTTAGGGGCGCGCTAAGCTCTAGTGTTCTTTCTGCAAACTCTTTTGCTGAGTCTAATTTGACAATTAGCAGCATAGATTCAATTCTAACCTCTTTAAAGCCTGCGACCTGGAATGCTCTTTTTAACGATTGTTCATTAGATAATCCAAATGGGCTTGTACGATCACAGTGTGACAGTAAGCAGTGTGTATCCGCAGCATAACTAGCTCCTGCACTCTTCATTACGCTCATTGTTGCTTGAAACGGAATGGACAGCATAGGCACCTTTTCAGATGGACCCCATACTGCTACTGCAAACCTGCCACCTGAAACGAGGCAATCATACACTTTCTTCATAGTAAATTCAATGTCTTGAAAAAACATCAACCCCCAGCGACATAGGACTGAATCAAAGTAAGACTTTGGCAGTTCTTTCTTCTCAATATTTTCTCGCTCAAACCTTATGTTTGTCAGCCCATATGCGCTGGCTCTTTTCTTTGCTATTGAAAGAAGCCCTCTTGATATGTCAATACCAAGGACAGAGCCGCTTGGATGAATCTTCAGCGCGGCAGTTACTGCGGGCTCTCCATAACCGCATGCCAAGTCAAGTACTTTCTGTCCGCATTCTATTCTTGCCAATGCTACTAGTCTTTCGCTTACTTGCTGCGCCCCTTGATCCTCTAGATCCTTTCCCCATTGTTCCCATCCAGAAGCTACTAAGTCCCAATCTTGTTTTTCTTCATGTAGCTTTTGATCAACTTTAAACTGGCTATAGCTTCTGTTATCCCTTCTTCCGTCATTGATTCCTGTTGTATCGTTTTTTTGTTCTTTCATAGTGGTATCTATGCTTGGGAATATCTTAAGGAGCCTTGTAGCACGGATCTGAACTTTCAAAATCAAATTTGAAACTTAAAATCAGTTCATTAAGAGACGTTACAAATGAGCGTTCCACTGTAATAATCATGAGTCTTAATTCCGATGACAAAAACCATGACAATAAGGATGAAGATAGAAGCGTGAGAAGGTACCGGAGGAACGATAAGCCGCCCATAAGACGACCCATGGGAATAACTGCACTTGGCATTGCCTCAATAGCTGCTGCAGTGATGATGTTGTCATTCGGTGCATATTTTGTAGCATACGCGCCTTTCATACACGTAGAGTGGTACACATCACCATCCCAGTCATCATATTGGTGGTCGGCAAACCCAGCAGATCTGATACCATCATCACCAGCACCCTTGGTACATGTTACCGAAGCCAATATAGCTGCATTTGGAGGGATAACAATGATACTTGCTGCACTACCTGCTATCGTTTCATTTGGGCTGCTTCGAGAAAGGTCGTGGAGCTGGAATGCATTAATAGTATTCTTCACAGTCGCTGCAGCAAGTCTGCTACTTACAATCAGTAGCAGAGGTAGTATACAGGAGCAGGGACAAGTTATAGCAGCAAATAGTGTAATTCAATCACTGATATATGCAGGATTGTCAATAGCCGTTCTATACTATCTTACGAGACCTCGGATAAAGACATTCTTTGGAAAGAGTGCAACCAGTGATGGTAATAATAGTAATTCAATGCAGCATCAATCGCCAACTATGCCATCTAGTTAGATATAATGAGCCAAAATCATAATTGCACCCAACAACGATCCTCTCCACAAAGGAGTCCACAGTTGGAAGAGCAACCCTTTAGTAACAAAGCAGATCAAGGATTTCTGCAGATGGACGACGACTCTTCTTATTTTGGCTCTTCCAAGTCCAAAAATAATAATGATTATTCATCGCTTGGAGCTAATGAAGAGCAGAAACCATTATCTGGACATCCATTTGAAAACACGGAAAAGACTCTATTTGAACTGGCAAATGCGGATAGACTGTTAATCTTGTCGGAATTACAGGGAGGGCATAACACATTGTCTGGACTGTCAAGGCGGCTTGGAATTGTAGTTCAGGAAATTCACAGAAATATAAATAGGCTGGCTGAAGCAGGGCTTGTCAGAAAAGAATCCGGCAATAGTTATTCGCTTACTACCCTAGGATCTACGACCTTAATGCAACTCTCTTCGATAAAGTTCCTTGCAGATAACACCAAGTACTTCTCAGAGCATAGTTTAGGCGAACTGCCAGCCAAGTTCATCCAGAGAATTGGTGCTCTTGTCAATTCTAGCTTTTTAGATAATCCAGTAGCTGTTTTTGAATATCAAAAGGAGCTCATTGATAGTACTCAAGAGTACCTTCACTTCGCGCTCCCTCAAGTTCCATCTTACCTCATCGAATGTGTTCAACTCTTGTTTAGAAGAAAAGACGTCAAGCTCCGCTATCTATTACCACTTAACGCAGTAATGCCAAAGAAGCGACACACTGCCGCAGCACATGCAGAGTTCTACCGTCTATTGCAGGAAGGGGCAGTACAAAGGAGGATGCTTAAGACTATAAGGACAGGGGTTATCATGAATGAAAAACAAGCACTAGTGATGTTTTCTAATGAAAAGAGCGAGGTTGATATGGGCTGTTGTTTTTGTAGTAACACTGAACAATTCCACGAATGGTGCAATGAATATTTCGAGTACATTTGGCAGCAATCAAGACCATATGACACTAAAAAATTGGTTGAAGTATAGAAAAAATCTATGACCGACCCATTCTCTGCGCTGGCAGACTGTAACACAACACTCCTACAAGCTTTAAGTGACAACTCTCAAGTCTAGCCTGCATAATTATGGCAATATCCCGGGATTTAATTAGATATAATGTTCCATACTATCGGTACTTATGTAACAAACACACCTTTTAGCAATATTTTAATAAATCTTACCCATTTTAGGAGTATGGGACTATTATCAGTTCCTCCCGTTTTCTTGAAATACAAAGACACTCCCGAGTTCAGCAGGAACGCCTTCTGGACCAGATCTGACAAACTTGCTGGCATTCCAGGGGTTGTTTATGGAATGATACCGCTACACTTGGTTGGAAGCCACAAGCTTAAGAGTCTGAGGGTAACTGGTTCTAATCCGGGAGGAACATGTCATGTTAGCATCTGGGAGAACTTTGCAAGTACGGGGATATTTAGGCGAAGCATAGTTGGTGCAATGCCTAGTGGAAATCCATTTGATATTACAGCCATACCAGCAGGAGGTTACTATGTAACCAATCCTACAGATTATAACTATGCAATCTGGGCTTACGCCAGCGGCAGCGGAATTGATATCAGCTTGTTCAATATAGAGATGGAGGTCACGCCAATTGGCTGAAGAATCTATAATGAAAAAGGAATTCAGCGTCAAGCAAGGCGATAATTGTGCAACTATAAAGATATCCGGCCAGACATACGCCAAGATCTATGACAAGAAGGGGATGCTAGTACTTTCGGACAGCTCTCAAACAGACAATATTACTGCCCTCATTGAGCCTGGCGAGTACACTATAGAGACCGATGGTAAAGTGGTTTCAGTCGTTTCTTCAGTGGTCCATTTGGAGAGTGTTAAATGACCTTGGGTGAATCAGGAGTGTTAGAACATCCAAAGAAATTCGATAAAGCACTAAAGGAGGCTAAGAAGGAACTGCTAAAGCTCGAAGATGTTATGGGAATTGGCCCCGGCTTGAAAGAAACCAAAGGAAAAATAACAGGGGAGCCAGCAATTCTTGTCTTCGTCAAGAAGAAAAAGGACATGAGCAAAATCCAACCAAAACAAAGGATCCCATCAGAATTCGAAGGCTTCAAGACAGATGTTGTGCAGCTAGGCAAAATGAAGAAGGACGAAAGTGACGATTCTGATTTGATGTTTGTTGACTGGGCAAAGGTGCATGAAGAAAACTTAGAGAATATCAAAAAGAAGCAAAAAACATCAAGAGAATTAAAAGATCCTGATTTTGGCAACCTAGCAGTCGTAGTTGACGATGGTACTTTGGTAACAGGTGCTGGTGTCATTGACTATATTCGAGCGTATCAACTATTTAGGATGGCGCACCCAGATGTATACGATTTCATAATCTTTTTCTCAGACACCGCATCTGGTATGCCGTCAACAGGCTCATTTCATAGCGGGATATATAATGCAACTTCTGGCATCAATTATTATGCTGGTGGGACACCTGCTACACCTTACAATGTTAGACCTTCCTGGGGAACCAATAAGTTACTGGCATTTGATGTTATATCGCCTGGTGCTTGGGCGTGGCCCGGAAACATGTGGACTATTCTTCAAGAAGTCGGGCATATGTGGAATGCCTTTGAACGATTCAAGCACTATGAGACTGAAGCGTCTGATCACTATGACCTTCTTATTTCATCATCCGGTCAGGGTCTATATCACTGGGGAAGATATTTTGATGACGGACATTCGCCAATGGACTATGATGCGGTAGATTGGGCAAACAATGGAAACGGAAAATTTACACTGCATAATGTCGACAACAGCGATCACCAGTTCTGCAATTTGGATCTCTACAACATGGGTCTTTTGTCTCCAGACGAGGTAGGAAAACTTGATATCATCAAGGATCCACATCCACCTTCGCCACCTGCAACTACTGTATATGGGGGAATGCAAGAATTAACCGTTGAAAACGTAGTTTGGGCGCACGGTCCTAGGAACCCAGATTATAGGACGGCTCAGAGGTTATTCAAGACTGCATGCATAATCCTTACAAAAAATGTAGATCTGGCAGCCCAAAATGTGGTCCCAGTTCTAGACGACGTAAGAAAGGAATTTACATGGCAATACTACAAAGCAACCGGATTTCGTGGAAAACTTGATACCACAATATCACCAGAATTGCATACCTATGTCTTGCAATAGTTCCTGAAAGCAAATATGCAATATAGCTAAAGCCAGTATGTAATCTCAAAGGAATTTATCCGATTACTACTCGCCAAGACCTTCTTTTCTGATATACATATGTTTTGCCTCTTACGGAGAAGTGTGCTTTATGTCTTAGTTACTCTTTTACAGCAGCCTTTCAAAGGCGAGAAAAAGTAGGAGAAGGAGGAGAAAAAGGAAAACAACAAAAAAAGGTCAGGAAAAAATGCAGCAGCTGGTCCCAACATCATACTTTGTGGTTGAAGCTATGAAGAGTATAGCTCATGAGCTTCAAGATCAAATAAAAACTGCAGACATACATTTTCTTGAATATTGGGTCACCAAGCGTTTATAGAAGAGATGGTGTCCTATTTTGAATATTCGTTTAGTAGCGGATTAATTGCAAATATCGTGGATGACATCTCGTACAAGAAACTCAAAGACTATCACATAAAGAACCAACGACTAATAGTGAACTATTTAAAAACAGAGTACAAGTATGCCGAGAATCACTATGTTTATTGGTCGAATGCTTGATCTTACTTCATATACTTACTCTTGTCAAGATATATTGCACATGTGTGTCTCTCTCTTCTCTCTCAATCAGGTAGTGCCTGTGTTGTTATGATCGTTGGTACCATAACTCATTGGCCTGTATATTTGCGCATGAATTAGTTTTGCAGCTATGTCGTCTTTGTTACTGCTAATACTTAGCGCCCTAAATATTGTCTGAATCTGTTTTCTCATTACCTTTATCTCTTGGTCTTTCTCAGCCAATTTGACATTGATCATACGCTCTGCCTCTCTAGTAGACCCTGCCAGGGCCTCTACTTGCTTTTTCAGCCTGTTTTCGTCCCTTATTGTGAGAGCATCTATGGCCTTTAGGTACTCTTCCAACAGGTCTCTTTCACTTGGTCGATAATATGAATCGCTGATGCCCGTGCTGTGGCCCATAAGAGTCTCAATTGCTATTGACTTGACCCCTGCTGTTTCGCAGATTGTCTTGAAAAACTTACGGAATCCATGGTTTGCTTGAAACTCGTGACGCCGCTTACCAGCCGGCAGCTTTGTGCGCAATCCTTGCGTCCATAGAGCATCTTCCACTAGACGTTTGACACCTGTAGCCTTAAGCTTTTTTGGAATTGTTACAAAATGTTGTATGCAGCCTTTCTTTGTATCCCACAAGTCACGCATGACCCAGCTGTTGGGTCTAATACTTTCTCCTGAATCCTTCCTAAAATTCATCCAACTTGCTAGTGCTCGGTACGCTTCCAGTGTAATGAAGGTAAAATATTCCTCCGGGTCGCCTGCATACACTATCATTTTTGCAGCGACGATTTTACCGTTTCGTTCTATCGGTTTGATGTGGCTCCATCGCAAATAATTCCATGCTTCAAGACGCATTCCTGACGATGCCATTGTGTAGACAACAGGCTTGATTCTGCGATCTGGATATTCTATCATCCTACGGATCTCGTCAAGTGTCGGTGCTCTGTCATCTGCAAACCTTCTCGCTTTTGGCAGGCCTCTGGTGATTTTCTTCCATACTATGACAAGGTCATTCATTTCACAAAATAGCTTGATTGCTTTGATGTAATTTCTGAGGGTTCCAGGGCTTATCTCTCCATTTGCGACCCTCTCTTTCTGGGCTTGTGCAAAGCGCAGAACACTTTGAAATACCCAGTCCGGTTGTCTCCTGCCCCTTTCAGTAAAGGTCTCGGCGTGCTCCTCCACTGTTCCTCCTGTCAGACCAATGAAATCAAAAAATTTGGCTAGCCTCCCCTATATTTCTCCCTAGTCATCGGAGCCTTCATTCCGTAAAGGAATATTGACCAGGGATCCATCATCGTAGAGCATGATGCTTCTTCTTCCGTTTGCATCTTTTCTATATTTCACTCCTATTTCACAAGAATCCTATTTTAGGAGTGATATCATTGCGGGCCCGTCGCGCCATGAAGTGATATATCACTTCAAAAGTGCATTCCTCGCTTATCTTAGACTATGACGGAGAGCTAAAAGGATTTCTGCTACCTGGGATTAGAGGAATTCTACAGAACTCTTCAATATTAACAAGGAATTATAGGATAATTCCCTTACCTGTCACATTATCGATCCTCGCTTTAGCACTATTAATACTATAATACCTAGAATTGGCCATTGTTTTGGACATCCTTATTCCTTCCGTTTGTCAGTACATCTCAAAAGCAAAAAAATCTATCTTAATCCGAGTGTCTCAAGCGAGAGCAGTAAGGAAGTCCCATAGATGCTGCATACCAGATTCCACATCATTGTATAGGGAAGAAATGAGAAGTTCGATCCTAGAAGCTATTGCCTCGTTAGCAGACTAGTTAATTTTAGCTTTGCAACGAACGAACAAAACTAGCCGTCGCCAGTCGTCCTAATGGATTAGAAGCGACGAGCCTAACTTTGGAGCCTCATTAGTCTATATCTCTTATACATTTGTAGCATTCTATCCTAGCGTTGTTCTTTTCTATTCCCGTCTTAGCGCTACTATTGGCGATAGCTTGGATGCTTTCCAGGCGGGGTAGAGACCAGCTGCAACGCTTAATCCCAGCGACAATGCCCATACTCTGGCAAGGTCGATCCAGGAATAGTAAGGTGTCAATTCAGACGGACCAATGCTGTTCAACGCAAAAAGAGACAAAACACCATAGCCTCCAAGCACGCCCACCACAAGTCCTATACTTGCGCCAATAATCCCAATTAGGGCTGACTCTGTGAGAAATAGGGCAAGCACATTTCGGTCTCTCGCGCCAATAGCTTTCATAACACCTATCTCCCTGGTCCTCTCAGTGACCGATGTATACATGGTTGTAACTATTCCAACAGAGCCAACTAGGAGAGCTACTAGAGCAATGCTTGAAATAGCAGTACCAAAGCCAGCGGTAAACTCGCCAATTGATTGAAGTATTGCCTGTGAAGTTGTTATTCCTATATCTGAGCCGTAGATGTCTCGTATCTCTTTTTCAACCTGAGTGACATGATCCGTGCTTTCTGCTGCTACAAAAAGCGAATCGTACCTGCTAGATTTCTGAAAGAGTTTGTTGCCTGCCTCAAGATTAAATACGACTGCTCTGTCAATTGTTGGGTTTCCTACAGGCTTCATTATGCCTGCTACAGTGAATACTTCTGAGTGGGACTGTCTGGATGCAGTAGCAAGATCGATGTAAGTGTAGGTAACGTTCACTTGCTGTCCTACCATTGCCGCAGCCGAACCAACATCATTGTCGACTACAGGTGCTGCTTCTGACAGCTCCGCCTGCAGGTTGTTGGCAATCAAAGAGGGAAGATATATTGCTGATTCGTCTTCTGATTTTATAGTCGATCCTTCCGTAAATTCCAAGGCGGGTGCAATGATCTTGAGGTTTTCGGGCTGCACCGATAGCACACTTGCGCTCTGGGATCTGTTATCTAAAGCGATGGTGATTCTTCCCTGATAGGAAGGGATAACGGCGCCTACATGGGGCAGCGACTCTAGTCTACTCGCCACAGCTTGATCAAGCGTTATCGTGGGAACTGGTATTAGCCCCTGACTAAGGAATGAAGATGGACCACCACTGTTACCAGCGTTATCATCTCCACGTCCAGGACCATCTGTAGGAATGCTTGTAATAAACAGTATATTTGGTGCAAGTTTGTTGAAAACATCTGTTGCAAATTGGCTAAGCCCTGCCACTATGCCGTTGAGCGTTACCATTAGACTACTTCCTACGATCACCATCAAAATTGTCAGAGAAGTCCTGACTTTTCTATCTCCAAGTGCCTTAAATGAAATTCTGAACGTTTTAGCGACGTTCATACTTTTACTTTGCTTCCTCCATAGAATCAATATCCTTGTTAGTAGTTGCAGATGCAGATGGTAAATCTATCTCTGATTTGGTTTTATGCAATATTTCCTTCTCTATTCTTCCATCCCTGATATAGATCGACCTATCGGTCATGCCAGCCAGTTCAAGATTATGTGTAACCATCACAACTGTGGTGCCAAACCTATCAGTCAACATCTTGAGAAGATCAAACACCTCCCTTCCAGTCTTGGTGTCAAGGTTTCCTGTAGGCTCATCTGCCAACACTAAAGCTGGGTCATTTATCAGGGCTCTCGCGATGGCAACCCTTTGCTGCTCTCCTCCACTTAGATCCACAGGTTTTTGCTTTGACTTATCCTTAATTCCTAGGATTTCGAGCAATTCTAGTGCCCTAGTATGGCTATCAGAGGAGGATGAAGAGGATCTTCTTAAGAAGACTGCTGGAAACTCGACATTTTCTTGGACAGACATTCTGTTTATAAGATTGTATGATTGGAAGATGAATCCAATCAGTCGGCTTCTGACATCAGAGAGCCTAGCATCGTCTAGCAGGAAAATATCCTGTCCATTTATGAACACCTTTCCTGAAGTGGGCCTGTCAAGAGCCCCGATCACGTTTAAGAGAGTGGATTTGCCGCTTCCTGATGGGCCAACTATTGAGACAAACTCTCCTTCCCTAACTTCAAAGCTGACACCATCAAGTGCTTTACAATTTTCTTGGCCGAACCTGAGTGTGGTTCAAAAACTTTCTTCACATTATCTAACTTTAGTGCAATGGCGATTGTAGCAGACTGCAAGTGAGATTCGTCGGGTCCTACTGACAACATGTGTTTTGAATCTGTTGTCATAGTGAAATCATTGGCTGGGTCTATTTTATCGATTGTTGACCCATGAGACATAACATTGTTACCTCGAAGATAATCTTAATTTGTCAAAACACCCTTTTTAGTATAGCTATCATATTTCCAACAGGGTGTAGGACCCTTCTAAAAAGAACTGATAGGAGAGCGGGCTCGTCGGGATTTGGATAAAAATTCATTTGAATCCAAATTTACAAAATCTTCTTAGCTAATCCCTTCTTTGTAATGTGGCTACTGATACTGCCTATCACAAAATCTTTGGAAATGTCCGGATTATTTGTTGTCATTACTATCATCTTCTAATCGGTAGCCGGAAAATGTCTCGCGGGTATATTCTTCCCATTCGCTGCTAGTCGCTACACTTTCCGACCGGTGGATTGTGGTTGCAGCCTTTTCCAGCTTATGCCCCCAGGCTTTTTAGAGGGGCCGTCGTCTGGCTTGACGAGTTGTATCTTGATCCTTGACTTATCCTTTATACGGTATATCTGGCCCTGTCCTGGCTGGAGTTTTATACTGTCCTGGCTGAAGGTTTGTGCCAAATCTATTGTCAGCGGTTGTGGTGGCGTGTACCTTATCCTGCCCACCTGAGGATACGATACCACAATCTCGCCCTTTGCATTACTCAGCACGTTGGTTAGAGAGTATGTGCCTGGCCGTACCAAGTTGGCAACAAATATGTCGCCGCTACCAAGCTCTCCACTGTCAAACGACTTGACAGGCTTTTCCGCAGCCATTGTGACTGAGACCCTATGTCCACCCAGTCCATGAGAGACGTAGAACACGATGTGTCCTTGCGGAGCTATTTCAATCTCTCTGGAATCATCTTTTTTGCAGTGGCACTCCCTACCTATTTCCTTCTGCTCTGCCGCCAGGTCCACATTCAATTGCCTAGTCGTGGACTCCTTGTTCACCTTTAGTCTGACGGTCCGGTCCAGCCGCTCTCCTTGGTAAATGTTGATTTGATAATCACCCGGCTCATCAAACCTGTGGATGACCATTCCAAGCATGCCAAGCGAGCCGCTATCAATATCCTGCGTAAATGCCTGCACATTAACAAATGGCTTCATTGCCATTACGCCCCCACATTGGCCTCCAGAACCATTTCGACGTCATTTATATTGACAGAAAGATCCCTTATAGGGATTTTGACCGGTATGAGGGGAACCGGCGGGGAAAAGGGTAAGCTCTCGACAAACTCAATTGGGAACGGATCCTCAAATTCATATAGTGGAGTTTTTGCCGCGAAATAGTCTGCAACTGCATTGACAATGACGTTGAACAGGCCAAGGCTGACACCGAGAAGGTCGGACAACCATTCGCCAATATCATCTGGTATATCTAGGATCCATCTTATGAGATCGATTATTGGCCCCAGTATTGCCAGGATCAGGTCCTTTATCCAGCCCGGCAGAAAACCCAATAGTCCGTTGATAGCATTTTTCACTGCGTTTTCTAGCAAGTCCCCGACTATGTCGGCTATGTCAAAGAGGTCTATGTCAACAGTAACGGGATCTATAAAGAGCTGCCACTTGTTGGGAACGCCTGCATCCTCGGCATCAAGGTCTGTCATAAGAGGGGTGCGGCCGGGATCTACCTTGTAGTTTATGACTGGGCTCGCAACCAGTGATATCTCAGATGTTATAATGCCACTGAGGTCTAGATTGATGTTGATGTCAGGGTTATCGCTAAACACACATATCTCTGGGATACAGATGTCGGGTATAGGCCAAGGCATCGGGATGCACCATCCGCCTACACAAATTTCAGGTATATCAAAGCCTATGCCTGCTTGTAGAGTCGTCCACGTGATGTCCAGCTCGCTGACCGTTATAGTGTTGTCGCTGCGCAAGTCAACGGTGCCACCTTCTAACTTGAATGCACCTGACTAACTGGCGGTAAATCCGGAAAAACTTCCGCTGTCGGAGGCCGAGAAGCTAAAACTGTCCCGGATCGTCTCGAAAAGCTCTTTGGCACCTCTTTCTGATACTGCGACAGTAATATGGCTCATGTTGTCACCGCATTTACGTAAACCTTGAGCTGGTCTTTTTCGACAGCAGGATTGTTTGGAACCGCGGCAGATATAGGCGTCGCAGATAGCGTGACAGTGGCAAGGTCTAGGATGTCAAAGACTAAGTTTTTAAGCGGAAAGCTCATGCGTGGTAGGAGAACCAAGCGAACAAGCGATCCTAGATAGCATTCCAGACTGTTTTCCAGCCCGTCGGGTTTGATGTCAACTAATTCCAGCCCATTCATCTTTAGGGTGAGAAATTGCTTGTCAGGCATACCTATTATTTCAAAATGTCCCACCACGAAGAGGTCTATGCAGAAGCAGTTTAGCTTCTCTGGGTGCAGGACTGTTGTTGGCACCTCAGGCCTCTCATCTGTAGGTTGCTTGTCATCCCGCGCCGGCTGGTTCGGGAACCGCTCAGGGCACCCTATGCCTCCGCAAACAGACACTTTAATTGCAAAGTGTTGTTCGGGTAATTCAAGTTCCGGAGGAAGCGAAAACACATTGCCAGGATGAAAGTCTATTTGTAGGCTTGTCAACTGGAAGCAGAAGTCAAGTGCGTAGGCACCGTTAGTCCCCAAAACATTCAGTGGCTCTTCCACTGTGATTATCGGGTTGCCTCTCTTGATCACATCCTTAGTGACTTCGACCTTCGAGCACATGAGATGTGGATGAGTGCGTATGTACTCAGTGCCGTAGTTGAATAGCGACGGGCGTTGCCGCATGAGGTGACGCACTATGCGGTTTATCCCTTCTTCATGGATAGACCCAAAGAGGTCACAATCACTCGTTAATGCCATAACGGCAACAGATGTGGGTGATATTATAAGGTTTATGGTAACTTATTACTATATTGTCCTGAAGCGGTATCCCAACGGTTGCTATGGATGTTGATGGCTCTTTCTAGTTCCGTGACAATTGTAAATAAAGGCTACTGACTGTTGAAACTTGTCGCACGGATCATTGACACTGATTCCAACAATCGAATTAAAATTTTCTTAAATCCAACATTTATAATGGATGCCGTGGGGTGTATTTGAGCCAGATGACGTGCAGCTTTGGGATACCTTTAGACTAATATTAGGCGGATTTTTAGGATGGATCTTATCAGACAACATGCGCTTCAGGGCTCTACTCTAGAACAAGCATTCCTTGTAAAATGTAACGGCTAGACAACAACAGAAACACATCAGCAAAATGGAATTGTGAATGTACTAGAGGGATTTGCTCCACTCAAACCTGCAGAGTTTGTAATAGTAAGGTTGAGCCAGAAGGTGGCTAAGCGGCAGACATGAGAATAAGGGGATAGGAGTAAATAGCAAGAGAGAGACACATCAGTACAACCAAATGCAAAAGTAAATTTCTCATATAGAAACTTCAAGTTCCGTGTTTACTTTGAAGGAAAATCTGAACCAGTTGCTCTTATGATCAAAATGACTGCGTTAAAGAGGACTACAGAAGTTGTTGAATGGAGGCAGGAGAGTGGAAAATCAAATACAGTTAGAAAGTTACCAAGAAAGATAAAGTACGAATCTATAATCCTAGAACGGGGGCTGTCACTTGACACTGATTTTGAACAGTGGGCGGATCGGATCAATAAATGGCGTGACATAGATCGTGCTCAAAAAGAAAATAATGAATTTAGGAAAGAACTAAAGGTTGAAGTATTGGATCCAAATGGAGAGGTAGTCCTAAAATACAAGATGCATAAATGCTGGGTATCTGAATATACCGCAATTACTGATATTGACGCAAAGGGCAATGGCATAGCCATAGAAACTCTATAGAACACGAAGGCTGAGAGAGGGATAAGTAATACTGAATCGATTAATGAATTGATAAGAAAAGGTTATGCAATAGATGAGTTGCCAATTCTAGACTGTGCAATTTGAAAGTAAATGAGCCATTCGGGCCGTGAAGTGGTATCGCTTCAAAAAGTGGATTCTTTGCTGGTTTTAGTTAATGTGAGAGAAGCTAAAAAGGTTTCTGCGACTTAACGCAGGAGGGATTTAGACAAAAATTTATTTGAATCCAAAGAACAAATGAGTCCACTTTTTGAACGTTTTTTATTTTAGGCGGGCCCGTCGGGCTGTGGAGTGATATCACTTCAAAAAGTGGATTCTTTGCTACTCTTCTCAAATGTAACGAGGAGCTAAAAAGTTTTGTGCAAAGTAGGATCATTGTGATTTGACCTCATCATAAGTATGTGATGGTATTGACCATGATAATCATGAAAGGTTAAAGCTGTACTTCTAGTTATCGTAGGCAAAGTCATATCATATACCTATCGTTAAGATGTTGAGTGAAGGAAAAAGGAAAGAATGAGCAGAAGAAATCATGTAGAATATAATGTCGTCGTGACATGAAAGATCGCCTGTTAACTAGCACGAGTGCCGACGCAGCATATGACTTCGTTATCTAATACTACTTCCCCTTTTGAGTTAGTGTGTGATTTTGCAGCTTCAGTTACCGCTTGCCATATTTCATTTTGTTTTTCAGCCGTTTGTCCAGCAAGTAACGCATGTATTGGAGCAGTTATTGCTTTGTGGAAATTAGTGAAGCTATCTGGGGAGTCAAGTCTCATGGTCATTACCATATTTTCAGTCTTTACATCTTGGAATCCTGTTTTAATCAGTGCATTTTGCAGCGCAAGAGGATCAGATAGATGAAAAGGCGGCGTATCAAGCGGCTGAGGTGGCAAATTGAGCTTCTTTAGCACAGTAATAAAGGCCAGATTTATAGTAGGTACTTTATCAAGAGCTGGCCATACCGCTGCGGCGATTTTTCCACCAGGCACTAATGCACTATGAAATAATCTCGTACCATCTGGTTTTATGATTGTGTCAAAGGCCATTGAGAAGTTGCAAAGTCAATTGCAATGATGTATATCAAAACATTCTATTTGGAGATCTGCCCAAAATCTAGGGATTTTTCCAGCAACCACATTCTTTCGAATAACACGCTATAGACTTGTATCTTCGATTCACTATTTACATGCTGGATAAGAAACCGATTCTGATTACTTGTATTTTCT
>JBQGBZ010000430.1:0-3332 GCA_052038215.1 Nitrososphaera sp. | reverse complement strand
CAACTCTAATAACAATGCAGTAGTAATAGATGGTATACGCAGTATAGCAGAGGTTGAAATTTTAAAGAAGGCTGGACACGTAAGAGTTCTTGCAATCCATGCGTCACAGGACACTCGACTTAGGCATTTAAGAGAAAGAGGTAGAGCAGATGCACCTTCGGATGGGGACGAATTTACAGGAAGGGACAAACGTGAACTCTCAGTAGGAGTTAGTGAGGCAATTGCACTTGCAAATGAAATGATATCTAATAACGAACTGACACTAGAGCAACTAAAGCAGCGAGCCTATGACATTGTTAAAGAATGGCTCGAGGAAATAAAGTGAAGAAGAAGGCTTGAGAAAGCCCAATATTACCTCGCAAATAGATCTGAAAGTTGAGGCGACCGTAAACCCGTCGGAGCAAGCACAAAAAGTTATTGATGCGATTACAAACATATTCAACAGATGTTCGCCAGAGGTATCTTTTAGAAGCAGGGTTGTCGGCAGAGCAGTTGGAAGCGATTCTCTTTCTATATTGTACGAGCAGATACGCTCAAGGTCTGCAATGGGTGTGCTAAGGAGAATGCTCCTCGACAACAGGGCAGGCGATAGTACATGGTTTTTGCTTAACAAGCAGGCTGCCACATCAGGCATTGCAGTGATAATCGAGGAGGAGCAAGAATCACCACTTGGGCCAATTAGAGTTACGATAAGCTGTGAAGAGCTAGATACCCTAATTAATTGGCTGGTTCCCGAGCTTTAGCCATAGCCATTGCACGAGGAAAGCTTCTTTTACCCCCACCAGTATAGGGCTCCATGGCAACAGAGGCATATTGCGTCAAATGTAAAGCCAAGAGAACTATGAAGGATGAGAAAAAGGTTACCATGAAAAACGGAAAGCCTGCCACTCAAGGCATCTGCACCGTATGCGGGACGAAGATGTTCAAGATAGGAGGCAAATGACGTTTTTCTTTTTCATTTTTTGTTTATGAACTTGTTCTTCATTTTAAGAAAATATTAAGGCATAATATACCTGTACCAGTAGAATGATCTTGTAACTGTTTGATGATGATGACGATGACGATGATAAAGATAATAGGCCTAACCAAGAACTATGGCAATCACACTGCAGTAGATAACCTCACACTTGACATTTATGAAAATGAAGTTTTTGGACTATTGGGCTCAAATGGGGCTGGCAAGACAACCACCATACACATGCTTGCTACTCTGTTAAAGCCATCCTCAGGTAGCGCTACTGTTAATGGCTATGACATTGTCGGCCAGCCTGCGAAGGTGCGCTCAAGTATTGGAATTGTTTTTCAGGCTCCAAGCAGCGATGATATGCTCACAGGGTACGAAAATTTGCAACTTCATTCCATGCTCTATAGTATTCCGCGCCACGCAAGGAAGCAAAGAATAGACGAAGTGCTCAGCCTAGTCGGACTAACTGAGAGAATGCACGATCAAGTCAAGACGTATTCTGGCGGCATGCGCAGACGCTTGGAAATCGCACGGGGATTACTTCATAAACCAAAGGTGATATTCCTTGATGAGCCTACACTAGGACTCGACCCGGCAAGTAGGGAAACGATGTGGAAGTACATTCAGCGTCTTGTAAAGGAAGAAAAGATGACTGTAATCCTGACGACACATTACATGGAAGAAGCCGACATGCTTTGCGACAGAATTGGCATTATTGACAAGGGGCGAATAGTAGCCCTTGACACGCCCAAAGGATTGAAGGCAGGGCTTGGAGGCGATATCATCAGAATAAAGACTCACTACAGTCCAGATGAAATCACCCGCCTTGACTTTGTTCGCAAGGTCGAGCAGAGCGACGGATTTTTGGTAGTATCCGTAAACAATGCCAAGCGAGACTTACCTATGCTTCTGCGGCATGTCGAGGCAGAGATAGCAGAGGCTGCTAGCCCCACGCTCAATGACGTATTCATACATTTGACTGGTCGCAACATCAAAGAAGAGGCTGAAGGAGGTTTTGCAGAAAAATATGCAAAATATGATTAGCATGCAGGATCATTTTGCTAAAGTGTATGCATTATGGCTCCGCGAATTCAAGGTTTTCTTGCGGGAGCGGAGCCGGCTTGTGGCATCAACCTTTACCCCCATCCTATGGCTATTTGTCATTGGATCAGGTTTAGGTTCTGCATCACCTTCTGAGCTGCCGCCAGGCATTGACTATCAACAATTCATTTTCCCAGGTATTGTAAGTATGTCCATAATATTTACGTCAGTGTTTTATGGGTCGTATATAATATGGGATCGCAAGTTTGATTTTTTGAAGAGTGTGATGGTGGCACCAGTCAGCAGGGCCACAGTATTTGTAGGCAAAACGCTCGGAGGCATGACTAACTCACTTATTCAAGCTGCAATACTTCTTGTGATTGGAGCCGCAATTGGAATACCATTTACTCCACTCTCGCTTGCGCAAGCTGCAGCAGTAGTACTGTTGATGTCATTTGGTCTCACATCTCTTGGACTAGCGCTTGGTAGCTATATGCACAGCCTTGAGGGTTTCCAGATGATCGTAAGCTTTGTTGCATTTCCTCTATTCTTTCTGTCAGGTGCTCTCTTTCCAATCGACAACTTGCCACAATGGCTTTCAGTTCTGACCGCGCTAAATCCTGCGACATACGGGGTAGATGCTTTGAGGAATCTGATGCTTGGTACTGGAAGCTATGGAATTGAAGTTGACCTTGCAATTCTGGTCGGTTATACTGCCTCACTTGGAGCGTTTGGCGTATATTCTTTTGGCAAGATGAAGGCCGTTTGAGTGACATATTGTTATTTTTGGGATTATGACGGTTCGTCGTTGTTGTACTACAGTATTCAATATCTCCAGAATAAGAGATTGTTGTATCAGGTGGCACGAATTTTACAGTATATAAGAGGTTATTGCAACCAAGGAAAGCGAGGGGTCGTCGTCTAGCTTGGCAGGATGTCAGCCTGGGGCGCTGGAGGTCGTGGGTTCGAATCCCACCGACCCCACCATTCTATATGGGTCCCCCTGCTATACTCTCTGTTGTGGATGTTCTGGCGTAACTAGTCACACCATCAAAGATAGCAAACGAACAGTAGGATGAGGAGGAGCGATGAGTATTTTAGCGGTTGAAGGAACTCTTGAAGGTCAAGCTTGTTGTATTATGTCCTCTAGACCATGAGTGTGAATAGGTATTTTGATGTAGATTATCTGATGTATGAAATTTACAGGCTCATATGTCCTACATTTATTCTAGACTTGCCAGTTGTCTTTGCAGAATCATCTGTCTAGAATAGCTGTTTCTTTAGTAACCAAGGTCTCAATAACTTTGTAACTGACGGCATTACTACA
>JBQGBZ010000429.1:0-5756 GCA_052038215.1 Nitrososphaera sp. | reverse complement strand
GGCTTTGAGGGATAGATGCCTGCGTTGTTGACCAAAATGTCTATCCTGCCATAATTATCCAGTACTGATCTTGTCATGTTCTCAACGCTCTCTCTACTTGTAACGTCACACCTTACAGGAAATGTCTTTGATCCTAGTCCTTCGATCTCCTTTGATACTGCGCTTACCAAATCAGAAACAACATCGGCAAGGACTACTTTTGCACCCTCTCTGCCAAGCGCAACAGCTATTGCTTTGCCGATCCCCTGACCAGAACCAGTAATTATTGCGACTTTGTCAGAAAAGTTTGTAGCCGAGCTCATAAGTAATTAAACAACAACACATTTTACATAAGCTTTTAGAAGAGTTTATGTCATCTATGCGATAGAGGACAAGAACTAAAATCAAAGCCTTTCTGCTTTAGTCTTCAGATGCTTTGGTTTGTCCCTCATTTACGGAGCTTGGCAGTAATGGTTCAGCGACTTCTTTCTTCCTTAATTGGTTGTTCCGGATAGTGTTACATGTTAGATCTTCGTTTGACATCCTCCACATTCAACTCCATTGCCTTTATTTCTCGATAAAGCTCCTCAAATGTACATATACTCATGTGAGCCTATTGTTTCGTCAGTCCTGGAGGAGGATATGCGTATTAGGTAGTTAAGCCCTAGAGTACAAGATTTCTTACACAACATGTACGAGTGTCACTTCTCTACCTCAAATTGAGTTAAGGCATTTGAGCATGCTCTGTGCTCTATTAGTAGCTTTGGATCATAGTATTGGACCAAAATCCTATTGCACATTACATCTAGCTCATACTCTAGCAATGACTGATAGATAAAGAAGATTATTGACTCACAAAGCAATAGTACCGCAAAAACCCTATCGTAGAATCTTTGCGCAATGATGCAGACCAAATAATAATCTGCAGTCTTCATTTCAATGCTGTGATAATATAGAAGAGAAGAACATCTAACTGTCTATCGACGCTGAGTTGATAGGCCATCCAACTACTGCAGTCAATACAATATTGATGACGTAGGTTGTAGCAGGTTCGACAAGGTTACCCTCTACCTGGTGTGCACCCCGGATTAAATGTTTCACTGATCCTCTATCGGGATCTTACCGATGATACTACAAAGGTTTTGATAAAGTTTCTTAGACGTGTTCGAAAACGTAGTCGTGGTCCTACTTGTCACCATAAGGTATGGCCAGTTACTCATTATATAGGAATAGGAATATACTGCGTTGCACTGCATTCGTACACCATAAATAATATTATTTTGGATCTAGCTTATGACATGTTTGAAACTGGAGGACGTAAAACGAAAGCATGTGGCACCAGGAGAGGCTTGAAGCACAAGGATGTCAGCGAGGATTGTATACATGAGGCTACCCGGACCTAGCATAAGATACATGATTGAGAGTACTGTACATGATTACAGGCTAATTACAGACCAGTCCCAAAAATATGAAAAATTGGGTGGAGTGTGCTAATAGTACACAATGAAAGTATATGTTGTTCTCCGTGAGACAGGCAGGGAAGAAGGCTGTGACAATATCGTAGCAATATTTGGCAATGAAGGAAAGGCCTTGGATGAAGTCGACGAGGACGAATCTTGCTATTATAGAGAGTATGAAGTACAGCAATAATGAAGAAGAAGCAGCAACAAAAGAGAGAAATGCTGGTTACACTTCGGGCTTTACTTTACAAGATGTAGATGATCTCGTTCGAGACCCTGTGATAATAAGGGTAGTAACACTGATTGATATAACCAACCCTTCTGTACTTGAGCTACTAGAGGACGGCTTGTCAATAAACGACATAAGGTATGCTCTTACAAAAAGCGTCATTTCCTTTATCTGGTCACCACCATATACTACCACCACTTCTGGACTTTACAAACCGTTAGAGATAACAGAAAGGGCAGATATTGTTACAAGCGATGAAGCCTATCATAATTCTCTTAGGGGGAAACTGGTCCTAACTAAACTTGGACTGTCTCTCCTAGAGTACATAAAAGGGATGTGAACTCAATGAACGAATACGTGAGAGAACCAAAGAGCGTTCTTATCAGAATTCAATACTCTAACAGGCGTAAAAAAGTAAGGAATTATCAAAGTAGGACTCAAAAGTCTAAAATTTAGACTATCACGGCCAGAATTACTTAATAGAAAATATTTACCTACCAAATCAAAATGAGTAGTACTGCGCGCAGTCAAGACAAGCAAGATCACCACTCAAATGCGTGGCATTCTTTGACAGCTGACAAGGTATTTGCCACTCTTGACTCGAATATTACTGGATTATCCTCCTATGAGGCTGAACAAAGGCTAGCTGCATATGGGCATAATGAAATCAGTGAGGAAAAGGGACCTTCTGCCCTAGCGCTAATGTTCAAGCAGTTAAAAGAACCCTTGGTACTCATACTTGTTGCGGCCACAACTATTTCAGCTATTCTTGGAGAATCAATTGATGCGACAATAATCATAGTGATAGTTGTACTTGCTGTAGTAGTTGGATTTGTACAAGAGTATCGCTCTGAGAGAGCTGTTGAGGCCTTGAAAAAGATGGCTTCTGCAACCTGTCGTGTTCTGAGAGATGGAAATGAAAAGGTCGTAGATGTCAAGAATTTAGTTCCTGGAGATGTAATGCTATTATCAGCAGGAGACAAGGTGCCTGCCGATTCATATATCATAGAATCATTCAACCTCTTGGTAGATGAAGCGCCACTTACCGGTGAATCCATTCCTGTACAAAAACAAGGTGGTGCGGTTTCTCTCGCAGTTGACACTCCTGTTACAGACAGAAGAAATGTCCTTCATATGATTACTACTGTGATTGCTGGAAGAGCCAAAGCCATTGTATTTGCTACTGGCATGAAAACTCAGTTGGGAAGAATAGCAACAGCAGTACAGACGGTGGAGATTCAAAAGACACCCTTTGAACTCAGAATGCGACATGCGGGAAAGCTTCTGAGCATAATCATGCTTGCGGTCGTGACAATAATAAGTGCGATTGCAATTTTTCGAGTAGGATATGTTACAATAGAAATGCTTGTCTGGGGGATTAGCATGGCCGTTGCAGCAGTCCCAGAAGCACTGCCTGCAGTCGTGGCTGCCTCACTTACATTAGGGATGTACAGAATGGCTAAAAGAAACGCTATTGTAAGACGCTTACCTGCAGTTGAAAGCTTGGGCTCTACCACTGTGATTTGCAGCGATAAGACAGGAACTCTAACCAGGGGAGAGATGACCGTTAGAAAGCTTTATGTCTTTGATAACTTTGCAGAAGTGACCGGAACAGGATACAGCTTAGAGGGACGTATCTCTGGAAATATAGGACGAGATAAGCTTTTTCTCTTGGCTCATTCTTCCGTCTTGTGCAACGATGCACGAATTGCCAAACCAAATACAACAGATGTAAAAGGTCATGGCGAGATTGTGGGAGACCCAACAGAACTCGCTCTTATAATTCTTGCCGGCAAGCTTGGTTTAGAAAAGCAGGAATTAGATTTGAGGTTTCCACGAGTAGATGAATTCGCGTTTACATCAGAGAGGAAGAAGATGACTACTATACATCGCATTAATGAAAGACCGTATTATACATCGCAGAGGCAAGAAGAAGGAGAAGAAAGTAACAATGAGAATCATTTAGAGAAAAAGGAAGTCACAGGGGCTAAGCATTTTTCATACCAAGCCTGTATGAAAGGCGCGCCAGAGGTTGTCCTGTCGTGTTGTACAAATGTCATGGTTAACAATGGTGGAGTTATAAGCCTCACAGGTGGTGCCCGATCTCGTATCGTAGCTGCAAATGACCAAATGGCCGCAGATGGATTAAGAATACTTGCTGTTGCATTTAAAGAACTAGGTGATAAGAACAGCGAAGAGTTGTTGTTGCATCGTCATTCCCCTGAGCGTCTCGTTGAGGAGGGATTCACCTTCCTTGGTCTTATTGCAATGATGGATCCTCCACGACAGCAAGCAATAGATGCTATAAAGCAATGCAAGAGCGCGGGTATAGATGTAATCATGATAACAGGAGACCATAAATTGACAGCTACTGCGGTCGCAAAGGAGACAGGCATACTTGTTCCCACATCGGCAGACAAAACAATAGGAAGTGACAATAACGGCACCAGTAGTCAGAGAGGTGATGGAAATCTAGCAGTAATAACGGGAATGGAACTTGATCGAATAAGTGACGGAGAGCTTACAGCAAGAGTGCATAACATAAAGGTATATTCGCGTGTTTCTCCTGAACACAAGCTCAGGATTGTACAGGCACTTAGAAGCACGGGTCATATTGTAGCAATGACAGGTGACGGCATAAATGATGCTCCTGCTCTGAAAGCAGCAGATATTGGACTAGCAATGGGCTTAACAGGAACACAGGTAAGTAAAGAGTCTGCTTCAATGATTCTTGCAGACGATAATTTTGCAAGCATAGTCCACGCCGTGAAGGAGGGAAGAAGAATACTTGACAATGTCAAGAAGTACCTGACCTATCTACTTTCTGCAAACATAAGTGAGATTGTGATTTTGACTTTTTCTGTCATCATGGGCTGGCCTTTTCCATTGCTTGCGAAGCACATTCTCTACATAAACCTAGCCACGGATGGATCACCGGCTATAGCTTTGGGTCTAGAGCCAGAGGAGCCAGACATAATGAAGAGGAAGCCCCGCAGTCCAAAAGAAGGCTTGTTCTTCGGTACAAAGAGATGGATAATTGGGATACCAATTTTGCTTTCAATAATAGCGCTTTCACTTTTCTGGATGGTTCTTTTTTCTGAGTCTGGAAGGGAAGTAGGGTGGTTTGAGTGGGGGTGGTGGGGGCAAGCAAAAGGATCCGTCAGTACAATGGAAAATGAAGATAATAATGGTGGCGCCGGAGACATGAAAATCAACAAAGCAAGAACAATGATATTTGGCCTCATAGTATTTTTTGAATTATTCCTAGCGGTTTCCATGAGATCATTTCGGCATAGTGTGGTAAAGTTAGGATTACTTGCAAACAAGCTCTTAGTGTTTGCTTTGGTAGGAGAAATTGTAGTGGTACTCGTAATAATGAATTACCCTCCATTACAATATGTCTTTGATTTGGCTCCACTGCAACCCTCAGAATGGTTATTAGTACTTGGACTTGCCACAACAGGTTTTGTATATTCAGAAGGAGTAAAATTCATAGCTGCAAGAAACAATAAGAGAAGCAATAATGATCATATTAACAAGAAAGTTACGTATTAATTTAGTTAGTGTATGATATGTGAAATAAACAACAATCAATTAACAACTCTAATCATGGGTCAAGAAATTAATAATAATGATAATTATTATTAAAAAGGATTCAACTAGCATGCGTACATGTCATGCAATGCAAGCAACTCGCAGCAGCCAAATCAGATAAATAAATGTCCTGATCAGTGTTGTTCAAAAAATCATTCCAGAAATAACTATGTTATAGTAATAAAGAATCGTTTTCAATAAAAAGTTGTTCTTCTTGACGGCTCGGCTGCTTCAGAGAGAACACTACCATATGCTATGAAGGTTCCAGTATGTCTAAATACAAACTAGCTATCTTGGGTGTAATTCGAGATCATTGTCTCATATGAGATATTTGATCGTCCAATACGATCTTACCGTTACTGCTCAATTAGATGGAATCTCGACATGGCTGCTAGAGTGGGATCTCGTTTGTCTTTCTCATATAATCTCTTCGCCAAGTCGCTGGCAGTGATTATTCCATATAGCACAGTATCTCTTACAATGGGCAATCTTCT
>JBQGBZ010000428.1:0-1280 GCA_052038215.1 Nitrososphaera sp. | reverse complement strand
TAGTTGTGCGTCTAACATTTGCCTGCTTATCTTTTCAGAATGAAACCTCGCTGCCTCTAAATCACCAAATGCTAGATATGTCCTAAAGAAAATCAAGTCACCAAGCGATTCCTTTGCGGCGTCTCGAATTATTCTTACATCAATGTCGGTATTTGTCTCGGCTGCTCTTATTTGGTCTGTTGGTGTTGGTTTGTTTGCAGATAGTAATGAAGCAAGAACGCCATACTCTGGCCTGTCTTCTTCTCCATCTTCGCCGGGGTCATCGGGGTTAATGCTAAAGTCTATGCCGCCATTGTTGGCTAAGAAGTAGCCTTTGATACTGCCATCATCATCTACTGCTGCTGGTTGTGCTGGTGGTTGTACTTGTCCAAATATTGCGCCGCCTACTGGGAATGATATAGATATCATTGCCAGCAGTAAGAACAGTGTTAGGAGTTTTGTTGTTATCATGTAGTGGTGTCTTGTCCTCCTACTATTCTCCTACTACTCTACTCTGAACGAATTGACAATGTTTTGCACCGCTGGCAGATATTGGTCGTACAAATCCGCTGGTGAACTGTATGCTAGCAAATATGTTCTACCTGCAACTCCACCCAGAACTTGAGTGTGTGTTAACTCTGAGTCGTCTATCAGACTGGTGAACGTGTATTTTATCATCCACGCCGGCTGGCATGCTAAGACTGTGGGTATTGACTCTTGTATTTCAAATTGCTCGTGTAGAGTCATTAATTCGAATGCTCTCTGCTCTAGATAAGCCCTTGCACTGGCTTGGCTCATTGCGCCTTGGTCTTCTGATACTTCGACATTGAAATTGGGCCTGTCGCCTGTAAATTCACCTTGCTCACCTTCGGGAGCAAAGACATGTAGCAAGCTATAGCCTCTAGGGCTGTTGTATGGAGGTCTTAATTCCCAATCGGGAGGATAGCTTATCGCTGCTCCAAATAATACGCTGCTTACCTCAATGTAGTCTGGAGGTATCGGCGTCGTCGGTACTGCTGCCGTTGCGCCGGGCTGTGGTGGTGCTTGTGTAGTGGTTGTTGGTTCTCCTCCTCTTACCGTGGTTCCTGTAGCTCCAGGTGGCACAGTAAGTTGTCCAAAGACTGAAGTCACCGGAAACGAAGCCGCTGTTACTGATAATGTTGTGACAAATAATAAGGCAAATAATGCTGTTATGTTCCTCATTTCTCTCTCATATCCTTCTGCACCTTCTCTAATCTATAAACACCTCAGTCCGATTTGCATAGTAAATTGTATCATTGGGGTAGAGGTACGCAGGATGT
>JBQGBZ010000427.1:0-1994 GCA_052038215.1 Nitrososphaera sp. | reverse complement strand
CTTCGCCCTGGAATAATTGCTGCCCATAGCCCCATAATGCATGAGGTAAGACGTATAGCGAAGGATGGTCTGCCAGTGCTTGGCATATGCAACGGATTTCAAATTCTTGTTGAGTCCGGACTGTTACCTGGTGCACTTATGATGAATGATTCCCTACGGTTTGTCTGTAGGTGGACAAACGTACAGGTTACTAACAATAAGACACCATTTACGAGTGGATTTTCACCCAAGCAAATATTCGGTATCCCTGTTGCCCACGGTGATGGACGATATGTAGCTGACAGCAAGATATTGAAGGAGTTGAAAAAAAAGGATCAGATCGTTCTTCGGTATGCCAGCGACAACCCTAACGGGTCCACCGACCTAATTGCAGGTATATGCAACGAAGAAGGCAACGTAATGGGCATGATGCCCCATCCAGAGAGGGCAAGTGAGAGTATTCTCAGTGTCGACCGCAGCAGAAATAACATCAGTGGCAATAACAACAGCAATGATGCCGTTACTATTTTCAAATCACTTGTGTCAAACCTTAGGCAAAAGGCGATAGCATAGAAGTGGATGTCCTCACAAAGCAAGAGCTTGAATACCTTGAACAAGAACTAAAGCGAAAGGCAAATGAAATTGAAAAGGATGCGGTAGGATCTCAATGGTCAGAGCACTGCTCGTACAAGTCATCCAAAAAGTATTTGCATTTGCTACCCACAAGCGGCAAACATGTAATTGTTGGCCCAGGCTATGATGCAGGAGTACTTGACGTTGGCGATGGCTATGTCTTGACAGTCCACATCGAGAGCCACAATCATCCTTCAGCAATAGAACCATTTGGAGGAGCTGCAACAGGGGTGGGCGGGGTAATCCGTGACATCATGTCTATGGGAACTCGCCCAATTGCGGTACTTGATGCCCTAAGGTTTGCACCAATAATAGAAGAAGGGAACCATTCCGTCGCAAAATCTGAGTGGCTCTTTAAGAATGTGGTAAAAGGCATTGCAGATTATGGAAATTGTATAGGTATTCCAACGGTTGGGGGAGAGATTGAATTTGACCCCTCATTCCAGGATTATTGTTTGGTTGATGTTGCTGCAATAGGGTTTGGAAGAAAAGAAGACATCATTACAAATGATGCTGAGGCAGGTGATATAATAATATTGGCAGGCGGCCCCACTGGTCGGGACGGCATTCGAGGTGCTTCCTTTGCCTCAAAGACACTTGAAGAAGATAACAGATCAGCAGTACAGATTCCTGATCCCTTCCTTGAAAAATTGTTACTGGAGGCAACGATGGAAGCAGTCAAAAGAGGGTGTCTGAAGTGCATTAAAGACTTGGGTGGGGGTGGCCTTTCCTGTTGTCTTTCTGAGACATCAGACAATCTTGGCAGAGGCTTCGATATTGAGCTTACAAAGATCCATACGAGAGAAAGTCATATGACGCCCAATGAGCTCTTGATATCGGAGTCACAAGAGCGCATGCTCTACATTACTAACAAACCAAAACTCTCGATTTTGCAATCAATTCTTGAAAAGTACGGAATCAAATATTCTATCATTGGCACTGTCCAGCAGCACCAGAACCTTGTCATTAGACATTCTGGTAAGGTCGTTATGCAAATGCCTTCTCATTTGGTTGCCCATGCCCCACTTGCAGATAGAGCGGCTAAAAGACCACACTACATAGACAGGATGAAAAGAATTAAGCGACCTATTCAGCCGTCGAACCTTGGGAAAGTCTTGCTATCGCTATTGGCAGACCCCACAATAGCAAGTAAGCGATGGGTTTACCAACAATACGATCACGAAGTTGGCATAAGAACAGTCATCAAGCCGGGGAGCAGTGACGCAGCGGTAATGAGGCTTGATAATGGCAAGTTTGTTTCGGTTAAGCTAGATGGTAACTCAAAGCAGTGTTACCTTGATCCCTACCAAGGAACACTAGGGTCTCTTTCAGAAGGCTTTAGAAATATTATATGCTCAGGCGCTGATCCCATTGGGGTGGTA
>JBQGBZ010000426.1:0-11620 GCA_052038215.1 Nitrososphaera sp. | reverse complement strand
GGATATTGAATGGGGGCAAAATGCTGTGCATTCCTATGGACCATGGCATAAGTAACGGCCCAATCAAAGGTCTAGAGGATATCCACAGTGTAATCTATGAATGTTCTTCTGCTGGACTGACCTGTGTCCTTGTCAATAAAGGTATAATCAAAAGTATGCCACGGCCTCCAAATATTGGGTTAATCGCACACTTTTCTGCAAGTACTTCCATTGGCCCTGCACCAAATAGAAAGATATTGATAGGAAGTGTTGAGGAGGCGATTAGGCTTGGAGCGGATGCAGTTTCTCTCCATATTAATATCGGTTCAAAGGAGGAGCCAGAAATGCTTCAAAAGCTCGGAATGATATCTGATAAGTGTGACGAATGGAGCGTACCTCTCGTAGCTATGATGTACCCCCGAGGAGAGAATATTAAGAATCCACACGACCCGGAGATTGTGGCGCACGCTGCCAGGGTTGGGGCGGAAGCCGGAGCAGATGTTGTAAAAGCAGTATATACAGGCGATCCCACTTCATTTAGGCGAGTTGTGCGAGGTTGTCCTGTCCCAATAGTAATCGCCGGAGGGCCCAAGGCCAGCACAGACAGAGAAATCTTGGAAATGTGCGAGGGTGCAATGACGGCGGGGGCAAAGGGTGTGACATTCGGCCGCAACATCTTTCAACACCAAAATCCGCCCGCAATCGTGCGCGCACTATACAAGATCATAATACAAAAACGAAATGTTAGAGAGGCCATGAAAGAACTTGACTGATTTTAAAACAAAACAACTGATTGTAAAGCCAATAGTGGCAAAAGAATCTTCTATTGGACAATTTCTCTCCAAACTAAAGGGTAAGGGTGACTTCATGCTCAACATGGACCCTAAGTTATCCGCTGGGACTTTCCGGACCATATATGACTCCGACGACGCAGACATCGTCATTTGCTCGAGTTTAGATCAGTTGAGTTCCCTTAAGTTGTCAGGCAAGAGCGCAGCTTACTACAAGAAAGTCATGAGCGATCTTGACATCGACGACATACAGAGAGCGTCTGAGAGCGGAGCGGAACTCGTGATCGTCGAAGCACCAAATTGGAAGATAATCCCGCTAGAAAATATTATTGCCAAACTTCATAGCTCTAAAACAAAAGTCTTCACTACTGCAGAGAGCTCTCAAGAAGTTGCTATGCTATTTTCAGTACTTGAGCTGGGAGTCGACGGAGTGATCCTATCTACTGATAGCGAGGAGGAAGTTGAGAGGGTAAGACAACAGCTAACTGCTGTAAGATTCCCTATCTCCATTGCGAGAATAATAGAGGTAAAGGACGTAGGAATAGGGGAGAGGGTCTGTGTAGATACAGTATCCATAATGAGAATGGGAGAAGGCATGTTAGTAGGAAGCAAATCCAATTTTATGCTTCTAGTCCATAATGAATCAATAGGCTCATCCTTTACTTCGCCTAGACCTTTTAGAGTAAACGCAGGTGCAGTGTATTGTTATACAATAGTGCCTGGTGGAACTACACGCTATCTCTCTGAGATTGAATCCGGAAGCGAAGTCTGGATCGTTAATGAAGAAGGAGTCGCAAGAAGTGCCGTCGTTGGCAGATCAAAAATAGAGACAAGACCTCTCAGATTAATACGCGCTGAGATTGACGGTCAGCAAGGCACTGTCATTTTGCAGAATGCTGAGACGATACGTCTGATCTCAAAAGATGGTAATTTGTTGTCAGTCACAGAAGTGAGAACCGGTGATCAGGTACTGGGCTATGCCAAGCAAGCCCGGGGACGCCACTTTGGGATGGAAGTTGATGAATTCATCGTAGAAAAGTGATCCCCCGCATCTGCCACTTCTTTTCACAAACTAAAAAGCTGTGCCGGAGCTGCATGCAACCACCTAACTTGATTACCTCAAGGCAATATATTATAACATACTGACTGCCATACTGACTGCCATAACGTCATAATCATTAACTGAATTAGGTTTAGCAGTAGGATAATTTACACATTGCTAATTAGCCAATCTTCTAAGTTGCCCTAGCGACCTCGTCCTAGGTACACCTTTGGTGTATTCATCCTAATGCTTGCAAGACTTTCAACTTGCGGCTCAAATTGCAATGCTGCTTCCTCATAGACGCTTCTAGAATTCCTATAGTGCGATATTCACTGAGTGTCCAATATCAGTTGAATCTACCTCCACCTACAGCATGTTTAAGTGATCGAGTCTTTTCTTCTGTCCAACATGTTAGTCTGATCTACTGCCTATAGAATTTAATGAACATAGCACTATTGACCTTGTATATTTACTGTCATGAATTCTAATGTCACAATGTTCTAAAAGTACATCCAGATTGCTGCATCGAAGTTACCGTTGCAGAAACGAAGGTTCTTTTATACGCGGACATATTTGTGTTGACAGAATGAAGATATGTTTATCCTTGCGCATTAAACGCCACATATGTCGGATATCCACATGGGATCACTCCATCGAGCCAGAAATAGAACGTTCCTGACGTAGGACAGCAGTGGGGAAGATGAAACTGAATCATGTGACAAACTCCTTAAATATTTTCATGTCTTATATGAAAAGCACCCAAGGTCTCACAGATCAAGGGCGTATTTGACACAATTGAGGCAGGAGCAAAGGCTACAGCCTACAAGGTGTCAAGCTCCGTGAGAAACAAGGGTTGAAAATACGTCAGGGAGAAGTAAAAGGAGAAGTACAAGAAATAGATGGACTAGGACTTGGATTTTGGGCTCCAGTTTTGAGGTTCGTCTCTCTTCTTCTCCTTGCTTTTCCTTGCGATTCTTTGATTCCTGACTATGCATAATTTGATTGCTCTTTTTGTTGTAGGTTCTTCATAGCATACGAGATAAAAAGCTCCCGATGACCATTGATGGTTAATTGACAATGCTATCCTTCCCTCGCATTTTGACTGTGTAATCCAATTCTCCTCCTCAAAAGTAAATTTATAATTTGTAATAATATAATCTCCGGCAGTGAATTATACATCAGCTGAATTGTGCAAATTCTGTTGAAAACTTGACGTTCGCATATCCAAAGGACTTCCAATGCAGCCAAGTTATCAAAAAAGCTACGATGAAGACAAAGTGAATTGCGTTAAATGATTGACACAAAATGTTTGTCATTACTCAGGCATCAATCAACCAAAAAAGAGTAAACGCCTCTTGCATTGAGCTCGCTTTTCTAAGCTCAAGCAATGATTTCTTTTTAGTCACTTGTTTATTACTTTAAAGTATCGAGTCTTTGGACCAATCACTGGACCATGCATACAGAATCAAATCATGCTCGTACAAGAAGAGGTTACTAACCAAATAAGTTTAGGCAATTGCAAGGACATACTTCAGAAACTCCCTCAGAATTCTGTCCAGTTAACAATAACTTCACCCCCATATCGAAATGCTATTGATTATGATATCCATGCATCAGGAAGCAGTGCTTACTATCGTGGTAAGTTAAACGTGGATACGAATGATTATCTTAATGATATGACAGACATCTTTGGTGAGAAAGTCTATCATGTCACAAAGGAAGGCGGCTATTGTTGCATTGTCATAGCAAACGAAGTTGTTAATGGTACGATATTACCTTTACCTCATATGCTGCTGTCCCGGCTTGTCCAACCTTTTGGGAAATGGAATCTTCATGAGGAGATCATTTGGCACAAGGTGACGGGTGGCACAAATAGATATGGATCCTTCGTTATCCATCCGTATCCAAAGTATTATCGTGCAAACATTATGCATGAGTTCATTCTGATCTTGCGTAAAGGAGATGTCAATACCGGCCGTACTAAAAAAGTAGAGATCCTACCCGCTACACATGAGGAGTGGACCAGAGAAATAGCCAACTCTGTCTGGCATATAGCCCCAGTACCACCAGGTTGCATTGATCATCCATGCCCATTTCCAGAAGAAATCCCATACCGCTTGATGAAACTTTATTCATACGAGAATGATCTAATACTAGATCCCTTCAATGGAAGCGGACAGACTACCAAAGTGGCCCATCATTTTGGGCGTCGCTACCTAGGGATCGATTTGGTAAGGGAATATGTCGAGCTTGCCAAATCCCGAATAGAAAGAGAGCCTGTTCACATACGAAATGAAGCCCTCATAGCTAATTGGAGAAAAATCCCGTCACACTTTACAAAGAGAGGGTAGTTCAACTATATCGCTTATTTAGTAACATAATTGTCTTGAAAGCAGTAAATAAAAAGCCCAAGCGAGCGCCTCTCAGTATTTACGTCACACCTTTAATAGGACGGTATTACTAGACATACCCATGTCAGCTGCAACTGCAGGGTCCAAAAGTCCTAGGCAGCATCGATGTACCATTTGTGGTAGGGTTTTTGAGTCATCCGACCTATTAGAAGCACATAAGAGAATTGACCACGGCACACACAGTTCTCCCCCTGCAGGCGTAGGCTGAAAAACAATTAATTCTACCTTTTTGCATGGTCAGTAGCTTGCCACCTAGGGTATGTGTATCCATAGCACCGGATGACGCACATTCCCTTCTAAAAATTGCAGATCAGGCCTTTGGCCTTGGAGCTGATTATGTAGAAATCCGGTTCGATTTTGTTAACCCAGATCTCCTACCTGAAGCCCTACATGCTGCAAGGCGAGTCAAAGATAGATCAGTTTTTACCTTGAGAACAAAAACTCAGGGAGGGATGTTTGCTCGTAGTGAAAGAGATCGATTGCAGTGGTTGCACAGGCTTGCAGAAGAAGAACCGATGCTACTTGATATCGAACTTGATACGCTACAGAAAAATGATGATCTCGCAGACTTCCTGGAAGATATAAGGAATCCCCTGCTCGTGTCCTGGCATGACTTCAAGAGAACCCCTCCAATCGATACCATCTCAGATCGTCTTTCAGAAATGAGAACCTACAGCAATTATGTCAAGATTGTGACGACTGCACGTAGCATCGACGATTCTTTGAGACTATTGGAGTTGTACGACACTGCCATAGGGTTATATCCAATCTTTTTTGCTATGGGTGAAGCAGGTGTGCTATCAAGGATATTATGCACTCTAATTGGCAACGCCCCATTTACTTATGCCAGCTTGGACAATGCACTTGCACCAGGACAATTGACAGTACAGCAGATGAAGAAATTGTACGACAAGATTATCAGAGGCTCCAAGATATAACTAAACTCCGACTGTAATATCTCAGCGATATTCAACGATTATAAGACAACAACATGAATCCCACAGATACTCAATTCTGATTGACGTACATATTTTGCAGATCCTTTTGTGATCACTATTGATTGACCCCGACATTGATCCCATCCAGCGATTTCTTCAACGGTATATATGTAATAGGCTGTAAACATTTGCTGTATCCAATGCAAGTTTCAACGAAGACTTATTGCATCATAGGAGACCCGATACATCATTCTCTTTCACCTGCCATGCAGAATGCAGCTTTTGCAGCAAAAGGTCTCAACTGTACATATATTGCGTTTCGAGTATCACAGCATGAGCTTAAAGACTCAATTGAGTCTCTGCGGAGCATAAAAATTGCAGGTTTCAATGTCACAACCCCTCATAAAACAGAAGTTATGCGACATCTGGATGAATTGGACACTACTGCAAAGAAAGCATCAGCAGTAAATACCGTTAACAACATAGAGGGTATATTTAGAGGTTATAACACAGACATATATGGCTTTATTGAGCCTCTGCGTAGACGCCACGTTGATCTTAGGGGAATGTACGTTCTCCTAATTGGGTCAGGCGGGGCCGCAAGGGCAGTAGTTGTCGCTCTTGCAGAAGAAAACGCTATAGCCAATCTCATAATTGCAAACCGAGATATCAAACGAGCAAACGAACTAGCCACGCTAGGCGCAGGGCTTGGGATGAAGTGCCAGGCTATACCACTTGACATGACAACAGATGCTTCACCAACATGTGATCTGATAATTAACGCAACAACGATAGGATTGAATAATGAACCTAGCCTAATCGATTATCATCATATCCAAAAGGGAAGTATAGTTTATGACATAGTATACCGTCCACTTGTGACAGACCTTATTGAGAATGCCAAGCATGCCCAAGCAAGTGTGGTTTATGGATATGAAATGCTTATCGAGCAGGGTGCGAAGGCATTTGAGATATGGACAGGATTGCCTGCTCCTAGGGATGCAATGAAAAAGAACCTGCTTGGGATCTTTGGTGAGCCGACATGACGACAATAGCTAAAAAGACCAGAGCATTAGTGCACGGAGCAATTTCAATAGTCAACGCCATTGGTACTGGAAAGGGGTCTGCACTTGGGATATCGCTCAAAGTTACGGCTGAGGCTCAACTTCAATCGGGCCACGGCATTAAATTTACAACAGTCAGAAATGGTGATAAACTAATAAAAAATATCATCCAAAAGACTATACCAAAAGAAACAATCGAAGGCAACATGATAAGTATAAGGGTCGATTCGGAAATCCCAATTGGATATGGTCTTAAGAGCTCCAGCGCCGTTTCGAATGCTGTTGCGCTTGCTTGCAGTAGGCTGGCACAGGAAGCAGAAATTGATGATTATGCTATACTCGATGTGTCCACTCGCTCATCCCTTGAGGCAAAAGTGTCACTGACTGGAGCCTACGACGATGCTACTGCATGCTACTTTGGCGGTTTTACTGTTACAGATAACCTCTCCAGACGACTAGTACGCAAAGAAAATGCGCCAGATAACCTTTATGCGATCATCCTGCTTCCTACAAAGTCATCAAGAGGAGATATACGTAGGCTCAGGAACTTCTCCGACTTTTTCATTGATGCTTTCGAATTAGCCGAGTCGGGCCAGTACTGGAAGGCAATGAAGCTCAACGGAGTTCTTGCATCTGCAGCCCTTTTGACAAGTTACGGGCCCACACTGGATGCGATGGAGCATGGGGCGCTTTCTGCCAGCATATCAGGTAATGGCCCATCTATAGCCGCTGTAGGATACGAAGATATAGTTGAACACGTAGTTGAGGCATTCTCTAAATTTGACGGAAGGATAATTGTTTCCAAGGTAAATAACGAAAAGGCGAAAGTGGATATTGTAAATGACTAGCATAGTAGTGAGAAGGTCTAGGCTAAATGGAACTTTGCGTTGTCCTTCAAGCAAGAGTTACAGTCATAGGGCGATAGCAATATCCTCGCTTGCTGATGGACGTTCCACACTAACCCATGTACTGCTCGCCCGGGATACTCTAGCAACTATAGCGGGTTGTAGCGCTTTCGGAGCAGAAATAAAGTATGAAGCTGCAGACATGGAGATACATGGCCGTGCACACTTTGAGCCTCCTGAGAATGTAATTAATGCAGAGAACTCTGGAACCACAATAAGGTTGCTAACTGCTATGTCGGGCCTCGTAAGAACTGGGTACACAGTACTGACAGGAGATGAAAGCCTACGGACTCGTCCCATGCAGCCATTGCTGGATGCTCTCCAACAGCTTGGCGTAGAGGCTTATTCCACCAAGGGAAATGGAACGCCGCCTATCATTGTAAAGGGCGGTGGAATAAAGGGCGGTACAACAGTCGTTGATGCCGGCACCTCAAGTCAGTTCGTATCAGCTTTGCTTCTGACAAGCGTCTATGCTGATTCACAGACCACGATCAAGGTACGAGGAAACCTCGTGTCTAAACCTTATGTTACTGCAACGCTTGCGACGATGAAGTACTTTGGGGTCTCTCTCGATCATAGTCCGAACATGTTGGAATATTATGTTAAAAATGCAAGATACCGCAGCGCGAAATTTGATGTGCCAAGCGACTTTTCTACCGCTGCACTCATACTTGCAGCTGGCGCGCTCGCCGGAGAAAAAGTTAGGGTAACGGGACTCAACTTTGAAATGCCCCAAGGAGATTCGAGGATTTTAGAGATCTTGAAAGAAATGGGATCTGTTTTAAAAGTAGACAAAGCAGAAAGAGAGGTAACTATCACATCTGTGGATAGGCTAGAAGGCGGTGACTTTAACCTATCTGACACTCCCGATCTTCTGCCGGTTGTTTCAGTACTTGCACTCAGAGCTGCAAGTCCTGTCACAATAACAGGGGTAGCTCATGCTAGGGTAAAGGAAACGGATAGGATATCAAACATTGCAGGCGAACTCCTGAAGTTTGGAGCAGACATCAAGGAGTTTCATGATGGGCTAAGGATAACTGCTCCACCGAAAATGAGAAATGCATCGCTAGAAGCGCATAACGACCATCGACTTTTCATGGCATTCACCATCGCCTCTATGATGACTGAAAAATCAATGGTAGCGGGGGCCCAATCCGTCGACGTCTCTTACCCTAATTTTATTTCTGATATGAAAAGCATCGGAGGAATAATAGCACCTGCTCCGGACAGAGAATAACAAAAAGCCAATATATAGAACATGCTCAATTGCTCTCAATAAAGATGGTTGGTAGTATGTTAGGAGAGCGGTTTGTCGCCATGAGCTTCGGCGAAAGTCATGGAAGGTGTGTTGGCATAATTGTGGACGGTTGCCCCGCCGGCGTGCCTTTAAATGAAGCAGACATACAGCGATTCCTTGACCTGAGAAAGCCTGGTCAGTCGATTATTACCACCCAAAGAAAAGAAGAAGACAAGGTAGAGATTCTATCAGGGATCTTCAATGGGTTTACCACGGGAGCCCCCGTTTGCATGATTATATGGAATCAAGATTCGGATTCAAAGCCTTATGATATGATAAAAAATATCCCTCGCCCTGGCCATGCCGATTATCCTTCGCTGGTAAGATATGGAGGTTTTGCGGACTACCGCGGAAGTGGAAGATACTCTGGAAGGTTGACGGCCACTCTAGTTATGGGCGGTGCCTTAGCCGCCAAGCTTCTGAAGATTACGCTTGGAATTGAGACAGTCGCTTATACCATCGAAATAGGCGGAATCAGGGCTGGAAATATGACCAAAGAGGATATTAGTGCTAGATATAGTAATGACGTGAGATGCCCTGACTTGAAAGCAGCTCAGAACATGAAGGAGGCGATCATGCAGGCAAGAAAGTCTGGGGATTCACTCGGGGGTTTAATTGAATGTATAAGCAGCGGGCTGCCGGTTGGTATAGGCGAACCAATTTTCGCGTCACTTGAGTCGGATCTGAGCAAGGCGTTATTTAGCATACCTGCAGTCAAAGCTGTTGAGTTTGGTTCTGGCTTTGCAGGAAGCAAAATGCGCGGTTCAGAAAATAACGACAGCTATTTGATAAAAGACGGCAAGGTAATAACCAAGACCAATAATGCTGGTGGGATATTAGGTGGACTTTCAAATGGGATGCCGATTGTGATAAGGGTGGGATTTAAGCCGGCCGCTTCGGTATCCAAGACGCAACTAACACTTGACATCTCGACCAATGAGCAGACACAGCTCACTGTGCCGGGTAGGCATGACCCCTGTGTTGTACCGAGAGCTCCACCCGTTGTCGAGTGCGTGGTTTCTATGGTTTTAGCCGATCATGCAATCAGATCAGGCCTCATACCAATGGTCTTAAAGCGGGATGGTCCTGTTGAATAACACGAATGAAGAGCTTGATATGCTGCGTGATAAAGTTCGTAGTGTGACAACTGAGATAATGCGAGCTGCTAAGGAGCGTATAGATCTTGCAAGAAAGATCGGTGAAATAAAGAGTAAGTCAGGGATTGAAATCAGGGATGAAAAAGTTGAAGATGAAGTAAGGTTGAGAGTAATGTTGCTCGCCGAAGAGATCGGAATGAGTAGTCAGTTTGCACTACAACTACTTAACGTCTTACTAGCAGAATCAGAGCAAGTTCAGCGGGAGAAAACCGTGCAAAAAGTCGCAGAAAAGCAGACGCATCTTGCCATATTCTCTAAGGCAAAGCAGCTTGAGGCTAAGGGCAAAAAAATAATACACATGGAGGTTGGCGAACCGGACTATTCTCCGCCTGCAAGAGTTGGAACGGCGCTTGCTGAATCTTTCCCTATGAAGTTATACCATTATACTGATACTCTAGGAATCGCAAAGCTGCGAGATGCAATAGCAACAAAAGAAGGAGGAGAAATCTCCAGGGATCAAGTGATAGTAACCCCAGGCGGTCGCTTTGCGGTTTACAATGCAATAACATGCTTGTTGAAACCAGGACAAGAGCTAATAGTCATCGAACCGGCATGGCCTGCCTATAAGGAATGTGCAGATCTTGTTGGTGTAAGGACAAAGATACTACGAACAACACTTGAGGATAAATGGATACCAGATACTATGCGACTGGAAGGCATGGTCAATACAACTACTAAGATGATTGTGCTCAATTACCCTAACAACCCTACAGGAAAGGTGCTCGATAAGCGAACAACAGAAAAGATAGTATCACTTGCAAAAGATCACGGTCTTTACTTGCTAAGCGATGAGGTTTATGCTGACTATGTATTTAGTGAATTTAATAGTGTACGCAATTACGATTACTCCAAGACGATTATAGTGGGTTCTTTTTCAAAACGTTATGCAATGACTGGATTTAGGGTGGGGTATGCTACTGCAAGTAAAGAAATTATTTCAAAAATGACAAGAGTTCAGGCAGCTGCAATCACCAGCGTAGCAGAGCCAATGCAGTATGCTGCACTAGCAGCGCTAGACGTAAACCCTTCAGAAAATATTGAACTTATGAAAAGGAGAGTTAGTCTTTTATATAATAAGCTCAAGAAAATGTCGCTTAGATGTGTAGAACCTGAAGGTGCTATGTATGCTTACCCTGAGCTGCCAATGGGTGAGGAGGATATACCCTTGGTTGAAAGGTTGTTAGAAAAAGGTGTGGCCATAGCACCAGGCAGTGGATTCGGAGATTCATACAGTAGGTTTGTCAGAATATCTGCTTGTCAGCCGGACAGGATATTAGAAAAAGGGCTCGAGGTAATGGCATCCGCCATGAGGGAGCAGGCGTAAAATTGCAGCATGTGGCCATAGTGGGGGCCGCGGGTAAAATGGGCTCTTGGTTCATGAGTTATTTTGCCCACCGTGGTCTAGACGTTTCTGCATTCGATATTAATCAAAAAAAATTGAAACCTTCCGACAGAGTAAAAATTCAAAACAGCCTGGCTGACTGTGTAAAGGATGCAGACTTTGTTCTTGTATGCGTGCCGGTCCAAAAAACACCACAAGCTATCAAAGAATGCACAAAAAGTATGAAGGATGGAGCTGTAATTGGAGAAATATCTTCCATTAAGAAAAAGACATTTGCAGCTTTAAAATACACTCCTATCAAACTTCGACCTCTCTGTCTTCATCCTATGTTTGGTCCTGGAACAAGTAAAACGGTGGAGACTAAAATGCTTCTAATCCCTGTAAGAAATGAGAAAATAGAGCTGGAGATAGCAAATAAAATATTTAAAAATTCCAATTTCACTGTATTGTTCGATGCAAAAGAACACGACAAGGCAATAGCAATAGTTCTTGGTTTGACGTACTTTGCAAATTTAATATTTGCAAAGCTCATATCTTCAAGCAACATTTCAGTGTTAAAGCAGGTGTCGGGAACGACATTTGGACTCCAATCCCTTATTGCGGAAAGCATACTCACTGAGGAACCTGACCTCATAGTTGCGCTGATTGGTGAGAATGTATATACAAAGAGATACATTAATCAATATATTAAAGA
>JBQGBZ010000425.1:0-2558 GCA_052038215.1 Nitrososphaera sp. | reverse complement strand
AATGAGTACATCGATCAGGCATTAACTCTAACATTTGATCAACTATGGATAAGAGTGCACAAATGGGTAAGAAGATGTTATGATACTGAGGATCAAAATATTGTCAACTTGACAACTGCAATGATCATATTCACATATTTTGCTGACAAGATAGGAATAAGCCCATACATCTTTTTTTATGGAGAACCTGGAACAGGCAAGGGCTCACTTATCAAGATCATAGAGCTTCTAGGTTACAGAGTTTCTGGTATGTCTCTTAGCAGAGCTGCTGCTGTATATCGGTTGCTAGGTGACATAGAGAAAGGCCAAGTATCTATGAAAATTGACGAGCTTAACAATTTGGAAAGTGATGAGCGGCTGCTTGAGACTTTAAAATTAGGTTACAAAGGCGATGAAAAAATACCGATCAATTTCGATGTCATGTCCGCAGAAAGCGCATCAATGAAAAATTTCTATGTCTACTGCCCCAAATTCTTTGCTGCGGAGCACATGCCAAACTCCCGGCTTGTAGGGGGTTTTATGACAAGGACTTTTTTTGTTGAAACTTTCTTTGGTGTGCCTGAGATAAACATCGAAGAAGTTGCTTCGGCTCCAGAAAAACCAGCTCACAGAAAAATTCTGAAGCAGATAGAGGATCTCAGAAAGCTGCTCTTTGCTTTTAGGCTAGTTCACTTCAATGATGACTTTGACTACTATGAGACCGGTCTTCATGGCAGGCAAAGAGAGCTGTGTATAGGAAATTTGACTCTGTTTAAAGATGCTAAGGTGTTTGACACTGTTAAAAGGACATTCTATCATTTCATAGCTCCCCAGGTTCAAGAGAAGCAAGATAGTCTTAATGTTCATGCCGCAACGGTTCTAAAACACTTAGGTAAAGCCATCATTTCACTCAAGTCAAAATACAGAAAGACTGAAGACATGCCTGCAGAAGACATTTTAAAGGAATTTCAAAGGCTACATGACGAAGAATCAAGGGCGATAATAAACTACGAAAAAGATAAGGAAGAAGGTAAGAGTGACGCCTCTTCCTCGTATAATATAGAATTTGCAAATTTTGGGGGGTTGACTATAGGTTCTAGTCTTATTTGGGAGGCCTTGTGTCTTAGCTTGAACGCTGTAGAAGATACAAAAATTGCAGAAGATTCTCAAAACGATAATAAAAATAACAAGAGAAAGCACGCAGGAGCTGGGCAAAAAGTCCTAAGATCTGAAACCTATCCGGATATTAGTTGGGCCTGGCTGTCTTACATCTTACAGACGCTTGGGTGCCGTCGCAACCCTCAAAGACATAAAGGTCATCGTTCTTGGACAATAAATGGTAACAGGCTGGCGCGGTATGAGCGCTCCTATAGGCTTAGCCTCATAGAGCTTGAAACAGTAAAGGACCTAGATTCTAGCTCCTTTGAGCATGAAAGCACACAAATCGAGGAGATTGAGAAAGAAGAAGCTGAAAATGAGGACCGCGTTGCCAGACATGCCAGAGGTGCCAGATCCCCTATAACAGATGGGGAATCTGGCAATATTGAAAATATCATAAAAAAAACTGAAAATACCCCTGTCAGTGATCAGGGGTCTGGCAGGTCTGGCACCTCTGGCTCATCTGCCGCCTCCCCCTCCTTCTTGGACCAGTCTGGACAGGCCCATGAAGATAAGGGCACTAGCAGCGGGGGTAATAACCAGGCAATACAGCTGATATTACAAAAACCAAAACTCAAAATTGTTTATGGCGAGCAAGATCCTTCCTCCTTATTCTATGGCTACAAGTGGATAGGCTGGGACCTAGAGTGGCATCCTATCACATCCAAGATCTATGCTGCTGCATTTGTCAACTACAAGGGAGAGATGCTTAGTCTACATATCGAGGATCCAGACTTTAATGGCGATGAAGGCAAGCTTTTAGACAGAATACTTGAGGAAATTACAAAGTATCCGGTATCCTTTGGTTACTATACAACTGGTATTGAGTCCTTTTATGGCAAGGGTAAAAATTCGGATCTTTTTACCCTGAGTGAGAGGTTAGTAGCCAATGGTCGAATTTCTCCAATAGAAATAGTTAAGCCAATGGATGGAATGGGTAGGAGAAGGCCCAGGTTTGCAGAGCATATTGGACATACGCATATTGATCTTGAGGGGATCTTTGGTAACGGTGTTGTTGAGGATTTTATTCCAGAAGACAGCCATTATCGAAGTCACAAGCTCGGTTATGTGGCAAAGGTGTTGTCAGGTGAGGAAGGAAAATTACCCGGCCTAAATGGCCTAAAAGTAATAAAACAGCCCTCAGATGTGCAGAAAAACTATGTACTTTGGGATGCTGTTGCTGTCTATAATATTGTCACATCCAGTACAGCTCGAGAAGTAATTGAGCTTCTAAAAGAGCTGGCTAGTGTATTAACCCACAGTCTAGAGTGGGTTTGTCATACCACAACAACTGTATGGTGGACTGATATCTTGGATAATGCTGGCTGTGAGCGACCTACAACCTACAAAGAGCCTTGGACTCCACACGGTGGTCTTAATCTGCCTGTTGTATTTGGCCAGTATGAACATGTCGTGCTAGT
>JBQGBZ010000424.1:0-15672 GCA_052038215.1 Nitrososphaera sp. | reverse complement strand
TATTTGGTGGCGGTCTTGCTAAGAAATCTCGCCACAGAAACAAAGGCTTTAGCAGATCTAAATCTAGATGGAAAAACTGAGAGAAAAGACGCTCTTTACAGAATCTTTTGAAACAAGAGCAGGCAAAATGCTTTTTAGATTTGCATCTAATAGCTCTTCCTGCATTTGAGGTTTGAATACATAAACCCTCTGGCTGGACTTGCAATGTTAATCATAGGACTTTTCTTGATAGTATTTGGCTATTTTGAATATGGGATAACGCCTGTTATAGTCGGCCTCGTGCTTATCGCCTATTATAGGAAGTATCTATGGCAAATACTGGGAATTTCTCAACCCAGCTAACTAACTTACGTGGCTAGCTTATTGTCTAATCAACTGAATAGCAGTTGGAAGCACATCTACTCCCATGAGGAGGCCTAGTTTGCCGCTTTTTGCATAGTTTTCGGTGAACCTTGCGCTTCCATCCTGCTTTACCCGACTGCCTGAAACCAGCAGCGGAACTGGATCATCGCTATGCCCTTTCGTTATGCAAGGGGTAGAATGGTCTCCAGAAACCACTACAATTGCGTCCATCTTGTTCAAATTCTCCATTAAAGTGCCAAAGAAACGTCTGTCAATATCCTCGATGTTCTTCTTTTTCCCATTTGCGTCGCCGTCGTGACCGAATTCATCGGGACCTTTAATATGCACATAAATCGCATTGACCGATTTGAGCGCGTCAGCTGCAACGTTTGCCTTTTTTTCATAATCAGTGATATCACCTGCCTGGAACATCTTTATCCCTAACACCTTTGAAATTCCAATCTCAACTGGCATATCTACGATGCCTCCTATTATCATGTTGTACTTTTTGTTTATAGGTTCGACATTTGGATATCTGTTGCCAGAATCACGTGCGAGGATGCAATTCATGGGCTTTTTGCCGGATGCGATTCTTGTTCTATTGACTGGGTGATCTTTTAGAAGCTGTACGGCTTGAGTAGTAAATTCATTTAGCATTCTTGCAGCGACTTTGGCTGGCTCTGTGTCTTCCTGTGGCCGGGATTCCTGTACGTATAAATCCGCACCAGTCACTGTCTTGGCTATCCCCATGCCTTCTACTTTGTCGTAAGCAGGATCAGTATTAGTGATCTTGTCGGATAATTTCATGTTATCATGTCTGAACCTTATGACCACCCTGTGTGCAATGGTGGGCTCCAATTTGACGGAAGCACCGTTGTCGCTGAACCTAATCTTATCGCTTAAGGTTTTACACACAGACTTTGCCTCTTCGGTGCTGATGACTCTGCCTGCTCGTCGGTCGACTACTTTCAGATTGTCATCCACTGATGCAAAATTGGCCCGCAACGCTAGGTCTCCCTCGCGGAAATCAATATTACAACCTATTGACTCAACGACTCCACGGCCAACGTAGCTCCCATCTTTAAAGCTATAGCCTAGCATGTTAAAAACTGCAATATCAGACTGGGGTGCTATTCCCCTACCTACACTGATAACGTTGCCCATGGTACCATTTCTTACCAGAGTATCAAGATTAGGAGTATAGGCTGCTTCAAGAGGTGTCAGATCATTCAAAGAGGGGTGGGGCAGATCGCCAACTCCGTCAAGCAAAACATATACTAACCGGACATCCTTCATAACGACGAAAGAATGCCTATCCAATTTAATTTTTTGTCCTTCTGTATTTGTAATAGGAAAAGTACTTTCTCAAGGCTTTAGTATATAACTGAACTAATTTGAAAATTGCATCTTCTTCTTCATTGGATAATTGCCTACGGTATCGCTCAAGAATTATCCCTTCTGCCAGGCCCTTGTAATAACCTACTCGATGCCCATAAAGGAAATCATGGGCCTGTTGGCATTTCCAGATACGCCGTAGTTTTGGCACACGCTCTTTGGGTACCTTTGGTGCAGCAAGGTCATTTTCAATAACTGCTTCAAGGATATTTCGTATATCATGGTCCAAAGTAAGCATGTGCAGATCTACATATAGGCACATATACACTATGGCTTACAAAACCACGAAGAAAAGAAGCATAGAAGCGTATATACTCCTTAAAAGAATCATGCTCCTCTATCAAATGTAATTGGAGGACCGATGCACCTTCTGCCAGCGCACAGTAATAGACGAGAGCGGTCATAGAACAGAAGATTTTGGCATCAAAAGAAACGATAGATATATCTGCTCTCGTTGTATGGGGGCCTTTGAATTTTCACTGGGAAGCTAAAAGTTACAGAACATTTAATTAAAAGCAACTAGAGCCTTTTGTAGGCTGAAAAGTTTGGGGGATTTACGCAAAGATTATGTTCTTGACAAGTTTGTTGTCATGCCTGAAGATAGCCAAACCGCATCAAAAGACAGGCGCAACGACAGAGAGAATTGCCCATACTGCCCCGGAAATGAGTCCATGACAGAACCTGCAATCCTTGCACTTGTAGTGAAGGAGGGCATGCTGCAGCGTCTCTCAGACAGCGAGGACAGTATAATAGATGACTGGTCAGTGAGGGTATTTCAAAGTGAAAATCCAGTAGTTGTCACAGGCTCTGCTACAAGCTATAGTGACAAACCATTGTACAGTGAGCCCGCCTATGGATATCATCAGATAGTGGTTGCTTCGCCAGAGCACGATCAGAGTCTTTCCCACATATCTGTTGAGCAATGGGGCAATGTGCTAGTAGTTATCCAAGATCGAGTGAGATGGCTATACACGCAAAAAAGCGTCACGTATGTATCTATCTATGTTAACAGTGGTGCCAGTGCAGGTGCGCCGGTAATTCATCCTCATTTAAACATAGTTACGTTTTCTACTATCCCCCCAATTATCGATACGGAGGCAGAAGGCGCTCACAGATTCATGAATGAGAACGGTAGTTGCCCAGCTTGCAGCTTCATCGCAGTTGAATCAAACGGTCCGCGCCAGATTCTTGCTACGGACAATTTTTTTGCCTTTTGCCCTTGGGCTCCTACCTACCCCTATGAATTCTGGATATATCCGAAAAGACACATAACATCATTTTCAAAAATAACACAAAAGGAGATTAATGATCTTGCATTAATGCTACGAGCCACGCGTGGTGGAATGTCAAAGGCGCTCAACGATGCTCCCTTCAACCTAGTATTCCACCTATCTCCGGAGAAGAAGAATAGCCGCCTGATCCACTGGCATGTGGAAGTGTACCCCCAATTAAATACATGGTCGGGGCTTGAACGGGGTTTTGGAGTTTTCATAAACAATGTAAGACCTGAAAAGTCAGCTGAAATTCTCGGCTCATCATGCAGAAAAGAGCTGGCGGGGCTTGTCGGAATTGTGTGAAAAAACTAACTTGCTGGCTGGTTTAGACATTATTAATGAAACCGGACAGGCTAGTCAAGGCGGGTTTGAAGATGGACCACATGATTTAATTATCAACTAAGGGTAGAACCAGGTATTAATAATGAATCTTAAGCTGGAGGGCTGGACTTCGCTTGCATCACTTGGCCTCGCGGTAATGTTCGTTGCGCTTTTGTTATCATTTTACAACTTTTTAATAGGTCCGCAAGGCATCGGTCCTGAGCGTGTGGTTGAGCCAGGCAGTCTATTGCTGCAGCTTATCTTTATCTCTGCTGCGCCATGCCTAATACTTGCTGGCGTTGCATTTGTCTTAGCCAAGTCCTCTGGCTCCCCAGTAGGAGGCGTTATACTCATAACAGCAGGAATAATAATAGTTGCAGGTATGGCATTTGGTCTAACCATGGTGCCGAGGATCCCAAGCCAGTATATTGTAGGAGCAGTTGGAGTGGCACCCTTCATCTTTTTGCCAGCTGGTGCGGCCATAATGGGAATAGGTGGTTACATGCTTGCGGTATCAAAGACAAGACGGATACATAGCAGAGACTTGGATGATCTTCGTTGAAAAAGAATAATACTTCTGGTTCTAGAGAAATCAACATTTCAACAAACCCACTACCTATTAAAGTATCTGATAATGTCCACTTGGTTTTTGATAAAGCCCGAAGGGATAACACACCAGTTCTTGCAATAGTAACTGGAACAAAACCAGATTTTTACAAGCAGGCTCCGCTTGTATTAGAAGCTGCAAGGCAAAAACTACCGGTATTTGTAGTAGACACAGGTCAGCATTTTGATGAAGTGCTCGGATTTGGCATAGAAGAGTTCAACTTGCAGAAGTTTGTTGGCTGCAATCTCCAGATACGAGGAGATTTGATGGAAAAGGCAAGTGAGCTTATAGTAAAGTTCGGTTCATTTGGGAGATACTGTAAGAAGCACTACGGGATGGAATCTCTCCTCCCAATAGTGCACGGCGATACGCTGGTAGCAGGCATTGCCCCGCTTGCATGGGTTTTTGGCATGGGTCAGAAGGTTGGTCAGAATGAGGCAGGTCTTCGTTCCATGAGCCCACAGGCGATAAAGCTGCTAAAGCCTGAACGAGAGCCTACAAGACAAGACGTAGAAAAGTTTGTGAGCAGCCAGTTTGACGACAAATGGTTTATTGCAAGGGAAGAACCCTTTCCAGAGCAGATAGACACGTGGATATGCTCAGCAGGCACGCAATTCTTCTTTGCTCCAACCAAACTTAACAAAGATAATCTGGTAAGGGAAGGATATCCAGAGAACTTTGTCTACATTGTTGGCAACTCGGTGGTCGACGCAATCCACATCAAAAGAAGAGAAAAACCTCATCAGAGCATTTTTACTCTATATCCTCAGCTCGAAACAGACGAATGGATAAGAATGGACATCCATAGGCGGGAAAATTTGACAAAGAAGCGCTTTATATCGATTATTGAGGGGATTGTTCAACTTATCAAAAATACAGACAAGAAAATAGTCCTAGTCTTACTAAACGCTACGGTAGCTGCGCTCAAGCAATACGATCTCGAATTCAAACTGCATAGTCTTGCTGAGCAGCATCCCAAAAAATTACTGTTGACCCCACTGTGGAAAGAATATGCTCATGTCATAGAGTTCCTTGATAGCGGCCATTGTTGGGCCGAAATGACAGACTCTGGTTCAATGCAAGAGGAGTTACTCTACTTTCCGAAAGTGACGTCTATGACAGTCAGGCTCAATACTGACAGACCAGAAACGATATTTGATGCCCAGAGCAATATGCTTGTCCCTCCACTGAATGCGGGTTGGATGGTCTCCATGGTTAAGGAAGCATACAACAGAGAAGAGGGTTTGGGATTGAAGCTCCGACAGAAAAAGCACATATATGGCACTCCAGGAGAAGTTTCAAAAAATATAATCCGAATAATCAAGAAGGAGTTTGAAAATGGCGATGCCAACTTTTACCCCTGGCTTCACCAGAGGCTGGGACTATGGAAGGAAAGTCAGGGACTTAGTTACATGTAGTATTAAAGGCCAAAGTTACCTTTCCTGACACCTATCCCTTTTCTATCTTTCGCAGTTTTGACAAATAGATCCTCTACAAGTTGTTCATACGCTTTGGTCATTGTCTGGTTACGTCGCTTCATCATTTTGCGCTGTGTTTCTATAATTGATTCAAGCTTTAGTTCGACATTTCCTGCTCCTATGCTTGTGCCATAAATAGTGAAGCTAGGCACATCTTGCGCAACGAGGCCGAGCAGGTGTGAAGAAACCCCAATTCGCCTGCCACTATAAATTAGCGTGCCAATCGATGTCTTGACCATATCTGCAAAGAAGGAACCTATCTTGTTTTGACCGGTGTCAATTTTCTTGTTCTTACCGCTGTTCATCTTGATGTTTCCATATGTCATCTTAAGATCAGATGTGGTGGTCATGGCGCCAATGTTTACCCATTCTCCTACATACGAATGGCCAATGAATCCTGTATGGGCTTTGTTTGTATAATCAGAAATTATGGAGTGTTCTATTTCACCTCCAATTCTGCAGTCATAACCAATGTAGCTTGCTTCAATAATTGTAAATTGCTTGACCTGTGACATTGCATCAATATATGTCGGGCCTACTATCCTGCTTGCTGCAATATAAGCTCCGGGGCCTATGTATATACCTCCATTTCTAACGTCAAGCACTGTCCCGACCTCAACTGAGACATCTTTCCCAATCGCTACAGCATTGCTACCTAGAATAGAGACTTCTCTGCCCAGCTGTGGTGTTTCGCTTTTCATGGTAGAGACCTGAGTTGCAAGGGAATTTTCAAGAACTCGGATCAGGTCCCAAGGCTGTGAAATTATACCCTCAGTGTGTTGATCTTCCAAATTGGTCAATTTTGCTACGTTTAGTTTCTTAACATCAATTCTTTTGCCCGCCATAATGCAGTTCTGTAAATATTCTATGCCGTTGCTATCGAGCCTTGCAACAAGCAGCCTTCTACTGCTGTCTGCAGTTATTGCAAAAGTATGACTTATGTCGAATAGGCGGTCAGGATAAATTGCTGCTGGATGAAGTAGCCCATTGACAAACACGGTATCGCTATCGAGTGAGGTTGGGTTTACTGTGCAATTAGGATGCCGCTCGGATGTAATAGTTGCAAGATATTCCCTTGTAAGCAGCACTTCAGGAGTCAACTTATGCTCTTCAAAAAAAGTCTTCGCTCCGACTTTGATGTCAAAAGTAGCTTTTGTAAGCGATATTGGCTCAAAGTTCTGCCAATATGAATCCTCAAACAGGGACAAGCTCATCTAGATTTTGCCCAGCTTGCTTACGTATTGTTTGTATGCATCCAAATATGACTTTTTGTCACCAATGTCAATAAAGCCGCCACTATCGATCCTAAACCCTTTGACTATCCTCCTTTGCTCCAGCACCTTTCTTACTGCATCATCCATCCCAAACGATCCGGACTTGGGTATTAACTTCAAAAAATTTGGATCCATAACGTAGGAGCCAATGTTTATCAGCCCGCTTATCTCAGGCTTTTCTCGCCATGCGGTGACTCTATCGTGCCCATTAATGTCGATAAATCCATACTTTAGTTTAGTAGAGTACTGTAGAAGGGCCATAGTGATAAACGCCTTTGACTCATTATGTTGCTTTATCATTTTGCGTAAGTTGAACTCATAGACAGAATCTCCATAGACACACACAAATGAATCATCCTCAAGCAACTTCTCGGCAGTCTTTAGCTGGCCGGCCGTCGCAAGAGGACGTTCAGACCTAGCGTACTGAATCTGGACTCCGAACCTGTTCCCGTCCTCAAAATAGTCTTCTATCGTTCGATGAAGGTAACTGACGCATATGACGACATGTCGGATATCGCCAACGTTCTTTAACCATTCGATAATGTATTCGAGAAGAGGCTTATTGCCAAGCGGAAGCATGGGTTTTGGAATAAAGAACGTATAAGGCTGTAGCCTAGTGCCAAGTCCACCTGCCAGAATTACCGCTTTCATTCTTTGTGTCTCTCTCACGTCCTGCCATATATAACATAAATTGAACTATACAGCCTCATAATTTTTCAATATCGATTTGATCTTGTTTACTACTTCGGCAGGGCTTCTTCCAAATAGGGTTATCATTGGTTCTTTCCCAATATCGCCTTTATGATAAATGACCTCAGCAAAGCGCTTCTTTGAAAGCGCAGCGAGGATTCCCCATGCTACACTAGACCCTTCCCTTCTCTTGATCTTTTTGGGCTCTTGGGCCCTATCGTAGCTTGATATAGAAAATAGTGATTTGCATACATCAACAATCTGGCGATCAAACCTGATGTTGATTGCACATCTGAAGTCAGGGTTGACACTCATGTATGCTATCAAGGCGGATGCGACATGGCTGGAAGCACCAAACTTTACGTAGGAAGCAGGTGCAGCGGTATTCTCAACCTTGATTATTCTTCCTCTCACTGCTGCGATATCGGATACATGTACTGCATTTGAAAGAGCATATGCAAAATTAGTCTGCGCCTCAGGTATGAGAGTATAAAAGCGATCAAGTGTGCATAAATATTCTACTGCTTGTTGTAATTCGACCAAGGTTCGGTATCTATTGGCTTCACGATAAATAGATGAAAAAGGGTTTGCAATAGGTAACCCCTTCCCAATTTTAAGTGAATATCTAATAGAAGCATGTACGTATTCATTTGCCATTCTGCATGCCTCCGAAAGCACAATGTCTTTTGCAAGATATGCTGCAACTGCTGAGGAAAAATTGCAACCAGAGCCATGGATTTCCTTTATTTCTAATCGAGGGTTTGTAAATTTGGTGATACTGCCCTGGGTATCGAGGAGCAGATCGGTTACTTCTGCAGATACGAAGTGTCCTCCCTTGATGAGGACATTCTCTGCTCCCAATTTTCTGATCTGTTTGGCGGCTTCAATTGCGTCATTCTCAGTTTTAATGATGGTATCTGCTAGTTTTTCAGCTTCCAATCTGTTTGGAGTTATCAGAGTAGATAATGGAATTAGTTTTGATACAAATGATTTGTATGCTTCTGTGCGGAGTAGTTTGGCGCCAGTACCTGCTGCAAGAATAGGATCAAGCACTATTGGAATCTCCTTCTTTGATTTTTTTTTAACTGAACGGTAAACCGCCTCTATTATAGGAGTACTGTATACCATGCCTAACTTGATGGCATTTGGACGCATATCAGTCATGACCGACCTTATCTGTTGTTCCACTATGGATGGGGATATCTCAAATATCTTGGCTACATGTTTTGTGTTCTGTGCGGTTATCGCAGTTATCGCAGTGCATCCATAGACCCCAAGTGCCGAAAACATCTTCAAGTCAGCTTGTATTCCCGCACCCGCTCCGGAGTCACTTCCAGCAATTGACAGTACTACCTTCAACTCAGAATGATAATGGAGATAGGCTTTTCAATCTTTCTTGAAATCCTAGATAGGTTTTTCTTGCAACTATCTAACAGTATTAATTAGTCAACTAATGTTGTCTGTGTATACATTCTGAGGTTCATGTCGCGAGATCATGTCATCAACCATTACTTGGCTTACACCAAACGTAGGCTTTCAATCATACTAATCGATGGCAAACTGATGGCCATAGCATAATCAAAATCGAAGAAATAAGAATCAGAGAATCGAGGAATATGCTATATCCCCACTAATTCTGATAAGAGAGCTAATTTTGAAAGGTTGAGAATATCTATGAAGGAGTAGCGAGGCCTTTTGTAATCAGATTACACGACACAACCAAAGTCTCTGATATAAAAATAATGCAAATCTGTAGTTTGTTCACGTGAAAACAGACTAATAACAAATAACCTCCAAATTCCTCCGAATCGTTTGTTAAAGTCCTTTAATACTTGGTAGGTTTATTCTCCTCGTATTTATTATGAAGGCAGGAATACTTTTGCCACAGACAGGACAATTAGCAACGAGAGAAAATGTTCTCTATATTGGAAGGGAGACTGAAAAGGTTGGACTTGATTCCGTATGGGTATTTGAACGTCTCCTATGGCCGGTCAAGCCCCAGACACCTTATGCTGGAATACCTAATGCTCCTATACCGGTCGAATACCAAAGCGTGCTTGATCCGCTTGAGACACTCACATACATAGCAGGCAATACCGACCGAATTTCCTTAGGGACTTCTCTAATTGATATGTTTTTTCACAATCCTGTCACACTTGCTAGAAGATTTGCTACACTTGATGCCTTATCTGATGGTCGAGTTATTGCAGGTCTTGGAATTGGATGGTCAAAAGATGAGTATGATGCTGCAGGCATATCTTTCAAAGAGAAGGGAGCAAGGGCAGACGAATATTTGCAAGTGCTAAAGAGAATTTGGACTGAAGACGTGGTTGAGTTTAAAGGTCAGTTCTACAATATCCCCGCTTCGAAGATTGGGCCTAAGCCTGTGCAAAAACCGCGCCCCCCCATACTACTTGGGGCATTCTCTCCAAAGACCTTCCCTCGAATTGTAAACTATGCCGATGGTTGGATCCCTATTGCAGGATTTGTACCATTGGAGCAACAGGAACAGGCTATAAACACCTTGAGAGAAACTGCAAGAAAGGCAAACAAGAACCCATCAGACATTCGAATAGTTGTATTGACATACCCTAATTTATTGGACTCTTCCCCAAATTCCTCGTCCAACCCACAGAGAATGCCAATGACAGGCACTATCGACCAAATTGGAAATGACGTAGAGCAGATTAAAGCAATGGGAGCAGAGCATATAATTTTTGGTTATGCATTTTCTCCAATTGGCAAAGATGCAAAAAAAATGATAGAAACTACAAAACAGCTTTCCAGATTTGCGAAATGAAAAAAGAAGTTAGAGTGTACTATTATTATTCTGGGAGAAAATAATTGCTTAAGGAAGAGAGCTTCTCCACGATACCACTTTCTCTGGCTTTATTCTGATGAGTAGTTCACCTATTCCGACCCTTTGATATTGGGTATATTTAATAGTGAGTTGCTCTAGGGCTTTCTGTACTTGAATATCTGCTTGTGGTCTGGATTTCACGATTGACGCTATCCCTTGAATCATTACAAAGGCCAATCTCGTCCAATCTTCATTGTATTCATCTATGAGTAGTGCAACGTTAGGGTTACGTTGTATATTTTTTATCCTTCTTAGTTTTTCGGGTTTAGCTTTTTTTCTTTTCTCGTCAACAGGAATAAAGAAATAGTTGCGATCAAATACAAAGACTACTGGTACCAAGTGGGGTTTGAAGTCAGAATCTATTGTTGCCAATCTTGCGACCCTCGCTCTTTGTATAAATTCTTCGATATCCGGACTGATTATCAAACACATACTTATTGCATAATATCGGGAAAAAATATGTATATGTGCTTGAGAACATGGAACTTAGTAATCGATACAAAAAGGATTCTCAAACAATAGACTATTATTGATGCTAGTTTTTTGTGATTGATGAAGTTTGGTACTGCTAAGAACACCAGAATGGGGAATCAAGCCGGTGCCAGGCAAGCACAAGATACTTGGCGGACTAGATTACTTCATTTTATGGTCTAGTCTCGGTGTAGGACTTCTAGTTCTTTCTGCTGGCTCATTTCTTTCTGAAGCAAAATTTCTTGATGCCATTATTGCAATCATTGTCGGGTCAGTAGTAGGCTCAATTTTGCTTGCATTAGCAGGCAAGATAGGAAGCGATCACGGGGTACCATCACTCATAACAATGCGGCCAGCGTTTGGAATCAGAGGCTCATACCTCCCTGCAATACTTAATATCTTGCAGCTGGTCGGATGGACCACATTTGAAATCATGATAATGGCAAGGGCAGCAGATATGCTGACAGGTAGTGTCTTGCCTTACTACTTTTGGGCGGCTATATTTGGAGCACTTGTCGCACTTTTGGGAATTTCGGGGCCTCTCAATGTTGTAAGGCAATGGATAGGCAAATTCGCAGTATGGATAGCATACGGGACATCTGCAATAATAATTATCAACCTATTAAATTCGGCAGATGTTCCAAGCCTTTTCTTATCATCTGGTGAAGGCTTGTCATTCTTTTCTGCACTTGACCTTGTCATAGCAATGCCTGTATCCTGGATGCCACTGGTTGCTGACTACAACAGGTTTTCCAAGGAAAGCAAAAGTGCACTATGGGGGACATTCATAGGTTTTACCATGACAAATATTTTATTTTACTTTGGAGGCATTCTGCTTGGAACATCGGATGTCTTGGCGATCGTAGTTGCCATACAAGCCATGTTCTTTGGGTTTCTAATGCTACTTTTGATTGTTGATGAAGCTGATAATGCCTTCGCAGATGTCTATTCCGCATCGGTATCAACACAGAACATATTAGCAAAGATTAACCAAAAGCATGTAATCATTGGGCTTACTACACTCAGTGCGATACTAGCGATGGTAGTTTCCATTGAGCAGTATGAAGTCTTTCTGCTTTTGATAGGAGCAATATTTATTCCACTCTTTGGAGTTGTGCTCACAGACTATTACATCATAAAGAGACAAAAATACACAGAGCAGATGCTGTATGTGAGTCAAAACCGACTGGGCATAGGTTTACCTGCGATATTTGCATGGACTATAGGGGTAGTACTAAACTATATGCTATCCCCTCTCTCTCCCATCTATATGCCGCAATTACCTGCAATAGGTGCAACAATACCGAGTCTTGCTGCCGCTTCACTCGTTTATCTTGCAATAACAAAGATACAGCAATGGCAGCGGCGTGAAATTAATCCGAAAATCTAAAATAAAAACAGGAGCAGCGAGTAGATTCACCGAATAGTGAGATAGAACAATAATAATTGTAAAAGATGAAGTGAGATATATATCGATAATTGTAACGCTAGGTTGTACCATTGAATTGATTGGAAATAGGAATTGTGCCATCATTTCATATATCTCATACCATCTAATTCAAGGACAATAAGCCCAAAATTATAGTTGTGATGCTCTGCTAATCGTTCGGGAGTATCGATTTTTTCTGCCTTATCTTTCTTACAAGACTAATCTATTAAATTTCTAAATTGCTTTGATGAGGTATGCCAAGATCGCAATTCGAAGTGTTTTTGACTTAGCTGTTCTTCTTAAGAAATCATAGCCTATAAGACCATAATAGAGCTAATTATGAATTTGTGTAACTTAACATACTACTACTATTGCTCAGGTCGACTTTTTGAAAATCAACCCAAAATATACACAGTCTTTCACATATCGTTGAATCATGATATAGCATAAGTTGATAATATTTTCTCTAGCAAACAGTAATTTGATTTATAAATAGCTATAATTGATTGTTTGCTCAAACTATGAGATTGCTTGAATATCAAGGGAAGGAGCTTTTCGATGAGTTCGGAATCAGAGTACCGAGATCCCATCTCGCTCGCACAGTCCAGGAGGCTAGGGAAGGAGGGAACAAACTTGGCTACCCACTCGTGATTAAGTCGCAGCTCACGGTTGGCGGGAGAGGTAAGGCAGGAGCTATTCTAAAATGCAAAAATGAGGTAGAGCTCGAGCCCAAGTTCAATGAGCTTCTGCATAAAGAAGTCAAAGGAGAATTACCGCGTGGCATCCTGCTTGAAGAAATGGAAGATATCAAAAGAGAATTGTACGTCTCACTGTTCCTAAACAGAAGCAAACGATGTTATTCGCTTATATCATCTGCGGAGGGTGGGATTGACATCGAAAGCGCAGGGAGCAAAGTAATGGTTGATGTGCCAATCGATGGATTGACTTCTCAACAGGCCGAGGAGACTGCCAAAAAACTAGGACTAGATGGAGAAACTGTCGTTTCTTTTGTTGACTTTACAACCAAGCTTTCAAAGGTTGTAAATGAAAAGGAGGCAGAGCTAGCAGAGATAAATCCTGTGGCAATTCTACAGGATGGATCTTTCATGGCACTTGATGCGAAAGTGATAATTGATGATAATGCAATGTTCCGCCATCCAGAGCTCAAAAAGTATGAGTACATCTCAGAGCTCGAAAAGCAGGCCGAAGTTAGTGGCTTTTCTTTGGTGGAACTCGACGGCAACATAGCCATTATAGGAAATGGAGCAGGTCTCGTAATGTCAACCCTTGACATGGTATCAGATGCAGGGGGCAGGGCAGGGGCATTCTTAGACTTTGGCGGAAGAGCCACTACGGAAACTATCTATGATGCACTAAAAGTGATAAGCAAGATTAAAAAGGTTGAAGCGATACTCGTCAACCTCTTTGGTGGAATTGTAAGAACAAACCTCGTAGCTCAAGCAATACTGGACGCGTACAACAACAATCTGATGAATGTCCCAGTTTTTGCAAGGATCTCTGGAGCAGATTCCGAGAAGGCAAGGGAAATGCTTCAGGGTAGTAAAGCAAAGCTCTATAATACTGTGGAGGAGGCAATACAATCTGCGGTATCTACGCTAAAGAATAGCAGGCGATCAGCATGACAACAACTGTGGAAAAAACATTCAACATATTTGATATAATCATTGGAACTGAGGGAGAGGAAGACTTTGGGAAGAAGCCTGTCATAATACAAGGTATGACTGGCAGCTATGGATCGACCCACACTCGGCTCATGAAGGCATACGGGACAAATATTCCTGCAGGCGTGACCCCAGGGAAGGGCGGTCAGAAATTTGAAGATATACCGATTTATAATACCATGAGTGAAGCTGTGGGAGCCACAGGTGCACAGATATCGGGAATCTTTGTTCCTGCACCATTTTTTCTCAATGCTGCAGTAGAAGCAATCGACAGCGGAATTAAGCTCCTAGTTGCGATACCGGAGCATATACCAATCAGAGATGCGATAAAGGTTTTGGAATATGCTAGAAGAAAGGACGCAAGGATGATTGGACCAAACACTCCGGGAGTCATTGTGCCGGAGGTTATGAAGGTAGGGATCATGCCAGCACAGCCTTTCAAGGCTGGGACCACGGTAGTGTTTTCTCGTAGCGGGACATTAATGTATGATGTTTCATACAATCTAACAAGTAAAGGTTATGGTCAGAGGCTATGTCTGGGAATTGGAGGTGATCCAATCAATGGAACAAATCTTATTGAAGCATTTGACCTTGTCAGGGACAGAGATGATGTTGAGTCAATCGTGGTTGTAGGCGAGATAGGCGGAGATGCCGAAGAACAGTTGGCCCAGTACATTATAAGTACAAATTTCACCAAGCCCGTTATTGCATACATTGCAGGACGTGCAGCGCCAAAAGAAAAGCGAATGGGCCACGCGGGCGCAATAGTCTACGGCAACTATGGATCTGCAGAATCAAAAGTAACCAACTATGCAAAAGCAAACGTACCGGTTGCAAAGCGTCCAGCAGAAGTACCAGAGCTTTTGGCAAAGAAACTGAGAATGTAAGAAAGAGATTAGCGTTTAAGAGCCTCTTTCTTTACTGTCCGCTTTCTAGATCAGCATCAGGGCCACTAGATTGACTCACCTCTGTTGCGTTGCCACTTGCGTTTTCAGGTACAGTGACACCATCCCCAGTCTGCCCCTCTTGGTTTGTATTATAAACTGCTGCAAATCCTAGCAAAAGTCCAAAGACAGCGAATGTGAGTACAAACAGTACTACGCTTGACCACATAACTACGAGTCATGTCACTTATTTGAGTTATAAAAATTTATTTTTATGAAGTATAGCCTAGTAAGGCAAAATGTAATGTGAGAATTATAATGAGAGGGTTATCCTAATTTCTTGTAGTACAACAAAGAGTCACTATTATAGCATATCCTCGAAAAAAGCAGAACTTTTTCATCTGGAAATTCTAATTGAGTACTAAATAAGCCTAGATAAGCCTTTATGAAAATTACACGTATCTTATTAAATTTTATTCTACCAGAGAGAGAGGTTGTTCATAATATATATTTTGTAAAGTCGCAGATCTATGGTAGATATATCTTGTCTACAGAACTTCGCTTTTGCGACCGCTGTATGGTAAAAACAATTCACCAAGTAATCGAGGATCCGGAAATCATCTATACTTATAAGCGCAGGAGATTATATCGCTGTAACGAATGTGGGCATAAAAGCCTCAGAAGGGGTTTACGTCCGAGTGCAGAATCGGTATACTGAGAGAGGAAAGAAAAATGACAATCGGCGATTCCATCCCGGAAGCAGTATCGCTTCTGAAGAGCCAATTTGTGCGAGAGTACACAAGTAAGAGAAGCCTGTTCAGCGAAGTCATACCGTTATACTACTCAAAATCTTTGCCCTTTGAAAAAGATGTACTTCAGTCATTACACAATTTCGTAAATGTCAATTCGATATATGTCCATTCATACGATGCGCCTATTTCAGACATTCCATGTAGAATTTACGA
>JBQGBZ010000423.1:0-15969 GCA_052038215.1 Nitrososphaera sp. | reverse complement strand
ATCCAACTTGACTCTGCGTACAAGTGTCTTGACATCAACCGGCTTTCGGAGGAAGTCATGTATCTTGATTCCAGGCACGGAGAATTCAAGATCACTTATTTCAAATGCCGACATAAATACTACTTTTGCATTGGGCTTGATGGCTTTAATATTTGCAGCAAGCTCAAAGCCACTCATCTTGGGCATCCTGACATCCGTTATCACTAAGCCATAAGCTGCTGAGTTTACCTTAAAATGCTCAAGAGCGAGCAAAGGATCAGTAAAGCCAAAGACAGTATAGCCCTGACGGCTCAATGCCTGCTTGAAGATCAATACTATATCGAGTTCGTCATCAACTACAAGTATAGAATGAGCAGAAGGCAATAGTCTACATTCACCTTGCTTTGATGCTATGCACTTCACTATTAGCGAAATGATACGCTGTCATTAAAGTAGTAGTTGAGAATGAGGTACGAACTTATATTTTCTGTGAAGAAATATTCTATAGAATGCGGGTCTTTGAAGAGACATTTTTGCATCTATCTATATCAACAATAACCCTTCATGAATGTTACCCGAACATGCTTTTCCAAGACACCATCCAAGCACAATAAGTGATATAGTTGTATATGCAAGCTCACTACTTAAAGTTACAGGACAAAGAGTGTTACCCCTGAATTACAAAAGGTGAGTTTCTTATTACTCTCTTGAGATGCACGAACCATCGGCGGTCATAACAAACCTAAATATTTGATCGACTTCTGAATTTTCAAAAATTTCCGAGTCGTGAGTTATTATTATCAATTGGGCCAGCGGTCCCACGCCTTCTCGGAAGGCATCAGTCAGTATTCTAACAAGCCCCCTTCTCCTCTCTTCGTCAAGATGTGCGGTCGGCTCATCTAGGATGATGAAATCAAGCTTGTTTGAACCCATCATATAGGCAATACTAAGACGAAGTGCAAGAGCTACGGCTACCTTTTCACCTCCGGAGAGTGAGTCCATATCAATTTCACCCTGCCTGCCGTAACACATTATCGCTACTTCTCGTGCCTCTTCTGTAAGTTCGATTCTCGAAATGCCAATGTTAAAGAGGGAAGCGTATTCTGAAGCTTTCTGCGATATAACTCCGAGCGCCCACGAGCGAAGGCTGATACCCACCACTCCATCCCTGTTGAATATCATCGATCGTATTCTTTCCAGCATTTTAGAGAATTCAGATGCCTGTCTTAATTGGTCTATTGCATGCTTTGCAGAATCTATAGATGTTTGTGTGTCAGATAATACACGCCTATACTCACCAGTTTTGACGCTTGCAGTCTGCAATTCTTGTATTAGCCTTGTTCTTTCTAGTTTCGCATCTGTGTATTTCTGGAGGCTCAATCCGCTTATCTGCCCTCGCAATGTAGCAATTTCTTCAGCAAGTGTCTTTGACATGCCATCTATTACCAGCTTGAAAGGATCATCTCCTACGTAAGATATTTGCTGAGGAAGATTGGCCAAATACTTTTTCTTGCTATTGAGATCATCTTCGATTTTGACTAACTCATTTTCAGAGCTTATAGAATTACTTAACAGAAACTTCTCTGCCATTACTATCTTTTTGTCCTGTTCTGACAACTGTTGCTCTTCTTTCTTGAGCTCAACCTTGGCTACTTGCAGTTTGTATTTTTCCTCCGATCTGCGTTTTATCTCCAGCTGAATATGATCTACATCATACATTTCATTGATCTTTGTAACAAGAGAATTGCAAACGGGACATTTGCCATCAACTATATGCAATTTGTTGGCACACTCTAGAAAGCCATGTAGCTTGCCCATTATACCCTCATTTTCTTCCAGCTTTGAATTGATCTCCTCTGATTCAGCTTTTATCATCTTGAATCGTATCTGTACTTCTTCTTTGGTTTTTAGTATTTCTAGCATGTTTTTTGCTTCCACTACTACTCTTTCTATTCGATCTACTTCTGTGCGGAGATGGCTACGCCTTTCAATGACATGTCGGATGAGCAGTTTTTCGCAATTCTGAAGCTCCCGAGTCTTTTGGATTACCGGCTCCAACCTCTCAATTTCCTTCTCAAGATGACCTAATTTTTCCTCAAGTAGCCTTCTTTCATCTTCAAACTCTTTCAAAAGCAGTGATCCCTCCTTTAGCTCCTTTTCTTTTTGCTCCAGCAGTCTCTCCACCTTTGGAACTTCCTCATCAGTGTAGCCTATTTCATCACGCAGCCTTTCTCGAAAGCCTATGATGACATGGCGCATTGTTTCATAAGCTGAGTCGAGTCTGTCAATGCCAATCAGGCCATTTAGCAATTCTTTAAAGTCCTTTGGTTGGGCCTCTACTATCCGGACCAGCTCGCCTTGCTGCACTACTCCAGCAACACGTAGCTTTTCATAGTTCAGGCCAAGCAGGTGTGCTATTTCGACACTCATTGATTCGCCAAACTGTCTGCGCTCGCCACCGACAATTGGCTTGTTCACTATCTTGTCGCCATCTGATACAAGTACAAGTTGGGAAAAGGATTGGAGGCCGGAGCCGTTGAGTGCTCTTGTAGCCTCAAACTCTTTAGAGCTGAGAGCAAAGCGCATTTGCGTCATAGCATGGTTAGCACCTCTTCTTACGAGGTTCTTGTTTGACTTTCTTGTATGCTTGCCAAAGAGCGAAAATGTTACTGCATCGATGATTGAAGACTTGCCTGAGCCGTTATGTCCTAGAAATATAGTTATCCCTTTGCAAAATTCTATCTTAGTGTCTTTGTGTGCGATGAAATTCTTCAGCTGAATATCCTTTATCATTTACTATGATGGCCTCCAAATTTGTTTAACTTGTACGTCTGCCACAGTATTTCCAGAACGGACTTGGCATCCTTGTCAGCTGCCAATGGCAAAACTTCGCCAATCGTGAACTTGGCAAGCTCGTCGGATCCAAGCGCTTCTGCAGACAGACGATAGAGCTCACTATCAATGTCTACAGGCTTGGAATCATACACAGTAGTAGCAAGATGCGCTTCTAGTGGCTGCCAAATGTAATGAAGACAAAAGTCACTGAGTTTTTTTAAATGTTCAGCTATAATCTTAGAGTCAATATTGCTACCAGATACCTCGATTCTTGTAATTGGTTTTTTGTCATAAGCTGTTGCTTTCTTGATTATCAGCTCTACCTCATTTGCAATGTCTTTGAAGTCTATTCTAACAGAGAATTGCGGACGTCTGCTCTCAAGCTTTACCCATTGTGTTGATGGCTCCTCGCCAGACATGTCGGTTATAATAAAGCCTTTGTCCACCTCCTTGATCCCTTCGCTTGGAGTCAAGTCGATTGAGCCAGGATAAGTAAGTGGCCCACCGAGGAATTCAAATCTCTTTTCAATGTGATCATGGTAGTGACCCATTGCATAGTAGTTAAACCCTGCAGGAAGATCGGTAGAATTAAGCTCGCCGGCAAACTTGTTAAAGTCGGCCAGCCCCTGATGTAACACAAGCACCTTCTTGCCAGTGTGTTGTTTTGCAAGATGCTCTGCATGACGCATATTTTCGATTACTGAATCAATACTACTGCGCCGCTCCTTGTCTGCCCCAAATAATATACAATTTTCAATTTTGAAAGGTTCGTCACATCGAAGCTTCTTTGCAAGCCCAAGGTTGCTGTAAATGTGGATAAAGGGCACATCGCGAAGGCGACTGATGTCATGTTCGCCCAGCACAAAAACTACAGGGATCTGCTTTTCCTTCAACTTTTTCAGTGTATTGCCAAGTGTGATTATCGCCTTGCCGCATGGTCGGGGATTGTGAAATAGATCGCCGGCTAAAATGATGAGTCTTGCTCTTTCCTTTATTGACGCATCTATTGCTTCATGAAAAACCCGGTAGACATCTTCCTCCCTTTCTTCTAAGCTGAATTGTGAATACCCAAGGTGGAGGTCAGAGATGTGGGACATTAACATTTGTATTCTGCAGAATTACCAGCTGCTAATCCTGTATATAGCCTGATGGAATGTATGATTCCGATGATTCTTTGGAGATCTGTTCCTTCAATACTGCCAGCTGACACCATTGTTCAACCGCCTTCTGGTCGCCACCTATCTTCCGCTCTTTGACCTCTTCTACCTTAACAAAGGTCGGCAGATTGACCCACTGACCGGCGAGTATCGCTTCACCAGGGTTTAATGATGTCAACTGATCAATAAGATCCCGGCTAAGTGCTTCGCTGGCCGCAGAAACATGCATCTGGTCGTCCTGCTGAATCATGCGCATTACTGCAAGCGAGCCCATCTGACTCAAAATGTTAGCATCAATTCCTCTAGGGCGCTGAGACACTATGACTAGGCCAAGTCCAAATTTCCGCCCTTCGCGAGCAACCTTAGAAGCGAAATATTTTGTATCTGTATCTTCATCCTTTGGTATAAATACATGGGCTTCTTCAATTGCTACAAGTATCGGAGCTGGAAACCGCGGCTGTGACTTAGCGGTGCCCTTTTTTTGCCGAGTTGCCTTTTTTCTATCATCTAGCAGCTCTTCAAGGTAAAATGATACAGCAATGTTAGCCTGTCGCTCAGTAAGTTCTACCAGATTGATAATGTTTATCTTGTGGTTCTTGAGGAGCGCCAAGGGATCTGTCATACCAGGATCCAAGATAGTATGAAACTTGCGCCTGGCATCATCAATCTTGTCAACGACCTTAGCTGCAGCTTCACGATAGGACTTGTCAGCACCAACTTCTGACGCAGTGTTAATGAGCGCATCCCAAAAATCCTCACCCTTACGCTGCTTGATCTCTTCAGTGAATGCAATTCTCAGCACATGCATTTGGTTTGAAGCATTTTCCTGAATCTCAATGACCTCTGCAAGCTTGTCTGCTGACAAAAGCCGAGGGTTTATCCTTCCATCCAGCAGGTTGATGTTGTTGGATCCCATATCAAGTGTAGAATAGTCATCATGGTAGTCAAAAATAACCATTGTACCACTTATTCTAGCGATTTCTTTAGCCAACAGCGAGACTAGATTGCTCTTGCCCATGCCAGTCATGGCGAGCACTGCAAGGTGGCGCGAAACAACTTTATCAACATCCACTCGAGCATCAACTGCAGCATTGCGTAGAAGCTTACCCATCATTACCCACTGCTGTCCAGAAGGTGCAAAAATGTCAGCAAGGTCTTTAACCGACGCTTCATATACTTCGGTGCCAGGCTCCGGGGGCAATGCAGGCAATATTGGCTTGCACTTTTTTAATTCAGCCACATAGCCAAGAATGCGCACATGCCCCTTGTAACTTTTATCTCTATGATTCTCGGCTGCAACCTGTTTGCTCTCAAATGCCTCTTCGTAGTTACGAATACTGCTACCTAGCGCATCACTGCTAATGGATGACCTTTCAACAAGCCCAAGCACCTTGTCTCTACCATAGTTTAGAATAACGTATTCGCCAATGCTGACAGGTCTTCTCGATTCGAATGTCACCTCATCTGGCTTGGTGACACCTATCAGAATACCTAGCTCTTCACTCATTTAATGCATCTCTTGCCCCTTGCTCATTCTGTAAGCCGTATATGCTTGCGAGTCTGTCTATATCTTCGTTGGTTATCTTGCATGTATTGTGTGCCAGTTTCAAACAGTATGGATATCCAGCTACACTGTGGTAACGCAGTTTATTCAAGATAGATTTTACTTCTTGCTCGCTTGCATTATTCATGATTTCAATTCGGATAATAGGAGTATGGTCACGCAGCCTTGCATAGATTTCAAACAAGGGTGCGTGGCAGAATCGTGTTTCAACAGGAATACTGAAGCCTGCCTTCTTGCAGATGTGTCCATAATAGTAAATATCTCCAGCCTTTGACCCCATTTGGCCGAATTGCGATCTGCTCTCAGAAGTCTTTGATATAAATACGCAGGCACCACACTTCTTTACTATTTCATTGGCTGATTCAGGCCTGCTTTTCATTAAACGTGAAACAAGCGAACCATCGATACAGATGCTGTCAGCCTTTCCAGTTGAATTTTGTGCGAGGGATGCCTCCATTGCCATTGCTCTTGATTCTAGCAGTTCGCTTCTTGCAGAGTCAACTATGTCTTCTTCCCACTCCATAACTAAGATCTTGTTAGTGCTAGTGACTGCTACTGCGTCTACGACATAAAGTTGAAGACCTTGAAAAGGACGCCGGTTCCAGCTGCTATCAATGCCGACAGATTCACATATTTCTGGGACAGGTTCGTATGAAATCCAGCGGGATGATGCTTCTGCTAGAATTTTGTGAAAATGTGAATCTTTTATCTTTGATATCTTGACGTCTTTATCTCTTAGAGCATCAAGAATTACTTCCTTGAGCAATCATTCCTATCGTGACGGAGGGTACCTTAAAAAATTGATCATGTTTTCATTCTATCTGCAATTGTATGAGCATCCCACAGCGACCTTGCCTTCTCGCTTGTTTGCACTACGCCGGCTCTTATTATCTTACTTGCAATGTTGGCTGCCATAGGCAGCGCACCTGTAGCTCCTGGCGAGTTATAATTGAGCACGTGTAGGGAAGAATCACGCTCGAGAATAAGTGTATCGGGTATGAATCTGCCATCCTTGTCAACGACGGAGGATCTTATGCCAGCCGTTCCGCGCTGTGTAAAAGCAGATGGTCGGAGTGATGGTAGAAATTCACGCACTCTGTTTATCATCATTGTCTTGGACAAAGAGCTCTTCAATTCGGTGCTTACAAGCGACAGAAACTGTCTGTCAAAAAAAACCTTCCTCGCACCTGTATGGGACGTCTCCATTATTTTTGGCAGCATGTCGACCAAGTTCCTACGCCAGTTGTAGGCATAAGGACCAAAAACAGGCACGGCGTTTGGTCCCACCTCACATGTGTTGTCTGCTCGCACAATCCAGTGTGGATCTAGAAAGGGATATTCTGGATGCTTAGGAACTGAATAGATCGACAACTTTGTGAGGTTATGATACTCTTGTGGCGCCTGCCAGTACTCTCCTCTAAAATGAATGTCGGTATAACCCTTTGCAACACCCATCATCTGGGCAATGTCCATCGAGTTACCGCCTGCCACATTGACAAGATACTCTGCTCTGACCTCTTCGCCTTGATTCGTAATCAACGAATACATTCCTTGACCGTATGGTGATATTCGCTCAACTTTGTATCCCAAGAGCAACTTGCTGCCGAACGATTGAATATCTTCTAAAAGTCCAATTGTAAATACACCATAGTTAACTGATGCATCTTTGGAGCAATAGATCGCAGAGACACACCGCACGTTTGGTTCCGTTCTTGTGACTTCATTTTTGTCAAGCAATTGTAGTTCGTTTTTTGTAAGGCCATTTTCCATCCCCCACTCCAAATACTTGTATAGCCGACCAAGTCCCTTGTCATCTAATGCGACTGCAAGGACACCGTCATGCTTAAATTGCATTCTCTTGAAACTGGAATACTTTTGCCACATTTCGTAGCCAAGTGCAGCTGCCTTGGCAAAAGTCTTCTTTTTTACAGGGTCATAGATAAATGGCGCGTGTACCTTTCCAGTATTCCTACTGCTGCTATGCTGTGCAATATTCCTTTCTTGCTCTAACAGTACTATGGACTCAGGATTTTTGGCGTGAGCTGATAGAAAGTATGCGACTGACACTCCAAGCACACCACCGCCGATTATCGCTACCTTGAAGTCCATATACAGCATGAATTCACTTGTTAGATAAAACGTTTAATATCGATCCATGGACAGACACTTTGTATATTGGTTCAGCAGCAGGAATTTGTATCGGATCGAAGAAAAGGATTTGACAGCTTGCCGGAGTTGCCCAAAGATAGTAGGCCAATGCTGTTGCTGTCCGCCGTTTACTCTGGCGAAGAGAAGAAGGTGTATCTGAAGTTTTATGATCCTCAAGACAAAATTATTTACCAATGGCGTGATAGGACTGATCACAAGCCCTACTGCTATACAAAGATGGATTTTGCGGATCAAGCCCAACAAATTGCACAAAAAGAGACCAAATTCACACTCAAACAAGTCAAGAAACAAGATATCATTCTTGATAAGGAAATTGATGTTCTCAAAGTGATTGCGCCTGATCCACTATCAATAGGCGGCACGGATCATAGCTTTCGTGAAAAAGTGACGTCATGGGAAGCGGATATCAAATATCATGAGAACTACCTATATGATTGCGCACTAATACCAGGTTCATATTACGTCAGGAATGACGAGCAGATAACGCCATTTGAATATCCTATTTCTGAGAAGGTAGAATTTGCACTTAAGAGTCTACTGTGGGATAAGATAAAGGAAGGAGGAGAGGCAGGCAACGAATATAGACGATACATTACGAACTGGGCCAAACTGCTCAATCAACCAATACCAGAGCTGAAGCGAATAGCTATTGACATCGAAGTTGAGACAGAAGAGGGAAGAAAGCCAAATCCACGAGACCATGATAGGCGTATAACAGCTGTAGGGTTTGTTGGAAGTGACAATTTCAAGAAAGTGCTTGTACTTACAGATAATATACCAAGCGATGGCACACCGCTAATTCCTGAAGCAGAATCCTGCGCAACTGAAAAAGAGTTAATAGAAAAAGCATTTGCAATAATTAAGGAATATCCGATCATACTCACATTCAATGGTGACGATTTTGACCTACCTTATCTGTATGCACGTTCGCTTGATCCCAGTATTGATCCTAATGGCATTGCAATTCCAAGGGATAAGGTGCCAATAATTGTCAAAAAAGAGTCGTTTATCAAGCATGGAATGCAAGCAGAGCCAGTAAGCATTAGACATGGCATCCATATAGACCTCTATAGGACGTTTGACAACAGGTCGATCCAGATCTATGCTTTCAGCCGAGCTTATACTGACCACACCTTGAATGCGATCAGCGAAGCACTATTGGGCGACTCAAAAATAGAGTTTGAAGGGGACATAAGCGATTTGCCGATTCAGAAATTAGCAGAATACTGTCTTAAAGATGCCGACCTCACGTACAGACTAACCAGCTTTAATGACAATCTTTTAATGAAACTACTAGTAGTCATTGCAAGGATTGGTCGGCTATCAGCAGACGATATAGCCCGCTTTGGTGTTAATCAATGGATAAGGGGTATCTTGTACTACGAGCATCGCCAGCGAAATGAGCTGATACCTAGCAGAAGTGAGCTTGAAAGAAAGGGTACATCATCGACTACAGCCATCATTAAAGAAAAAAAGTATCGAGGTGGCGAAGTAGTCGAGCCTATACCTGGAATACACTTTAACGTCATTGTCCTAGACTTTGCGAGTCTCTATCCCAGCATTATCAAAGTGCATAATTTATCGTACGAAACTATCAATTGCTCTCACGAAGACTGTAGGAAAAATGATGTAGAAGGTACAACTCACTGGGTCTGTAAGCACAGAAAAGGTTTGACCTCACTTCTTATAGGATCGCTTCGTGACCTGAGGGTCAACTATTACAAACACCTAGCAAAGGACAAGACGCTTCCTCCCGAGGAGCGGAAGCTGTACAACGTGGTAAGCCAAGCTATCAAAGTCATTCTCAATGCCAGTTATGGCGTCATGGGAGCGACAATATTCCCTCTCTACTGCCTGCCTGTAGCAGACGCCACTGCTGCCCTTGGCAGGACAACAATCAATAGAACTATCAACAAATGCAGAGAAATCGGGATTCGAGTTGTTTATGGTGACACGGACAGTATTTTCCTTAGCAATCCTGATCAAAAGCATATAGAGCAGCTAGTGCAGTGGGCCAGAGAGACATTGGGCGTAGACCTTGAAATAGATAAACAATACCGCTATGTTGTATTCAGCGACCTCAAAAAGAACTACCTCGGAGTTCTATCCGATGGAACAGTTGATGTAAAAGGACTCACAGGCAAAAAGTCGCATACTCCTCCATTTATCAGGAAGGCATTCTATGATATTTTGGAAATACTTGGCAAAATCAACTCCGAGAGAGATTTTGAATCTGCCAAAGAAAAAATTAAGAATGTCATTCAAGAAAATGCCAAGAATTTGGAAATACACAAAATTCCACTTGAAGAACTGAGCTTTAACGTCACCATTAACAAATCATTGAGCACATATGGCAAAAAGACTGGCTCCAAAACGGTGGACGGCAACAGCAGTGACATCTATAAAGGCCTGCCACAACACATCAAGGCTGCCAAGATGCTTGTCGACGCAAACAAACGCGAGGTTCGGGCTGGTGATATCATTTCTTATGTGAAAATAAAGGCAGGCGATGGTGTAAGGCCAGTTGAGCTTTCCAAGCCGGATGAAATTGACACTGAGAAATATCTTGAAACAATGGAGTCTACATTTGAACAAGTGTTGTCTGCCTTGAACGTGGACTTTAAGTCGATACTAGGCAAGCCGCGGCAACAGAGTCTTGATGAGCTGTTTTGGAGCAAGCCAGCATCATAATTTATTATCAACAGCTTTTGAAAATTGTGTGAGAATTTGACATAGTTTCGCTCTTTATAGTGCAGGAAAGGACGAAGGCAGGTTATAGCTTTGCAGACATTCCAGCTAGAATTTCATTCAAGGAATCAAGCGTAGCTATTTATGGTGTACCTCTTGACATCACAACCAGTTTCGGCAAAGGGACATCAAGAGGACCGGAAGCGATAAGGCTGACCTCTGCTCGACAGATAGAAACATTCATGCTAGATGAAAAGACCAACATTCATGACCTTGTCGGAATATTTGATCTTGGCGACCTAAAGCTGCCCAAGACAAAGAACATTAACAATATGCTTGACCATCTTGAATTAACAATTTCCAAGGTAGTTAATTCACTCCGCAATGACAACAAGATCCCAGTTATGCTGGGCGGCGAGCATACGCTCTCATATTATCAAATAAAGACACTTGCCAAAGAAGCACCATTAGTAATACATTTTGATGCTCACAGGGACATGAAGGCTAACTATGAAAGCTTAAAGATCTGCCACACTACACCCTTCTATCACTTGCTAAATTATATTCCAGGCGAAAACTTGATTCAGATAGGCATCCGACAGACAGACAAGGAAGAAAACGAAACTGCTAGCAAACACGGCGTCACAACCTTTGATGCTTGGGATGTGCACAATGATATTAATGCGGTCGTAAGGTATTTGCAAAAGGCGACTGCGGATAAAAAGATCTACATTTCGTTTGACATTGACGTCTACGATCTGCCATACGTACCCTGCACAGGCACGCCAGAACCATTTGGCCTCGACCCCTTTCAGGTATTGAAATTGATCAAGGCGATAGATCTTTCAGCCTGCCTAGTTGGAATGGACATGGTTGAAGTCTCACTGAAAAATGACGACTATCGTGAAGGCACATTGGCTACTCAGACATTGTATAGAATATTATCACGAAAATACGCTAGACAATAATCTGTGGTCTAGATGATAAGCGCGGGGGAAGATTCAGTGGAAGATAGGGCTTGTCCCTTGTTTGTGTCTTGACTTCATCTATCAGATCATGCAGAGTGATCTCACGCTGTTTGCCTTCATTTCTGTCGCGTACAGTCAGCTTGTCAGAGTTGACCTCTTTGTCGCCGATGACTATGGTATAGCGTATCCATTCAGTTTCAGATTCACGAATCTTTTTGCCTACTGTTTCATCTCGGTCATCAATGTCGGCCCTGATCTGCTTTTGAGTCAGCTCTGCAAGTACCTTTTCGCAGTATATAATATGCTCTTGGTTGACGGGTATTATGCGAACCTGTGTATGTGACAGCCAGAGCGGTAGCGAGGAGATGCCGCCTTCTTTGGATATCTTGGCCGATTTTTCCAATAGCGCATAGATTACCCGCTCAACCGCGCCTGAAGGTGAGTTGTGCAGGATTATTGGGTTCTTCTTGGTGCCATCTTCTTCAACGAATTCCACGTTGTATCGGGCGCCGTTCTCAACATCTATTTGGTCGGTGGAAAGAGCTGATGCTTTGCCAAGACCGTCGATAAAATTGAACTCCCACTTGAGTGTGAAGTAAAAGAAGCGTTCCTTCCATGTTTCAACTAGCACGGGCTTGTCAAACCTGTTGATAAGCTCGGTCACGAAGTCTTTGTTCTCATTGTAAAAGTCCTCTGTGAACCTTATTGCCATTTCCACATCTTTGATTGTTAGGCCAAGATCATCGAGCACGCTTATTGATAGATCAAACCGTTTGAGAAACTCTTCCTTTGCCTGATTCAAGTCTCTGCAAAATGCGTGACAATCAGGCATAGTGAATGCCCGCAATCGGCGCAAACCTACTAGCTCACCACTTTTTTCGCGCCTAAAGGAATATCTTGTCAATTCATATAATTTTACGGGCAGATGTTTGTATGAAATATTGAAATCCTTGGCCATCAGAAACTGGCCAAAGCATGCAGCAAAGCGCAAAAATAGCTGTTTGTTGTCTGAAGTGATATTATATTGCCTTGCAGGGAACCTATTGAAGTAACTCTGGAGCGAAGGGTGCTTAGTATCGTACATTATGGGTGTTTCGACTTCAATTCCACCGTACTCCATTACTCGCCTTGTGATATATTGCTCTATTAGCGACTTCATTAGTCTGCCTTTTGGATAGTAGCGAATATTCCCAGCATCGGACGCAGGTTCGTAGTCGGCTATCGCCAATTTCTTCATTAGCCGGACGTGTGCAGGCTGATCGTTGACTGCTCTGTTCTTTGCTAATTCATAGTCCACAAGCATCTGAAGATTCTTGTCCTGCTTTTTGAAGGTGTATTTGCTGGTTGGAGTAATTTGCCCGCCTGGCTGTGCAATATACCTGAATGACTGCAATTTTTCTTCATGCTTGAGTGCAGATGATTCTTTTTCTCCATGTAATGGATCAGCCTGTGTATGTTCTTCATGCTTTGAAATTTTTTTAGAGTTCTCAGCCAGCGGATGGCCCTTTACCTTAATGTTAAACGACTTTGTCCATCCAAAAGGAGCACGGTAGACCTGATTTATGGTTTCCTTGGAGAAACTTTCAAGGGATTTAATAATGTCGATTGCAGCAGTTGGCGGCGCGAGGTCAGAGCTTAGATGAGCGTAAGGGTAGATTAGTAGCCGGGTGCTCTTGACCATATCAAGGTATTTCTTTATTTCAACTGCTGCCATCTTGGCAATGCTTTCGTCATCTCTATTCTCAACTGCTACAAAAGCTACTACTAGATCTTCGAGCCGGATCTTAGATTTGAATATGACATCTTCGGCATCCCTAATCTCCTTTTGAATCGGCTCGTATTCAATAAAATCAGAATGGAGCTGCAGCAGTTGCATATCTTAATCCTAATCCTAATTCCCCATCTAAATTAACCCCATCTTGCCCTTTCATTTTCCCTGTCTTCCTTGGTAAGTTTCTTCCATTCTTTATAATGATCCCTGCAGAGATAGACTCTCTTGCTACCTCCCAATCCTAGATCGGGGGCCATACTTGCCTTAATCCCACTCATCGAGCGCTCGGCCTGGTTCCCACAGCTACCGACACTGCAGTTGACGCCCTTGTCTACTCGGCCCATATAATTGCATGAGATTATTTCCTAGCTATAAAAAGCTGACTAGAGTAGATGATTAATACCTCAAACAGCATATAATTAGTACACGTGCCATATAACGACCCACTATGTACTAAATGTCTTCACCCGCAGAAGCTTCACACGCAGACAGTAGCAAGTTTACCGCAAGAGGGAGCACATATAAAGCGCTGCACGGTGGCCATTTGCTCATGTATGGTGACCATTCAAACAAACTAGTGAGAAGTAAAGAAGCCCAAGAGACTTACTGGTAAAATTTATAACAAGCGTCAAGTGGATTACTCGCAGTCAAGCATGTCCGAAGAAGACAATAACTCTGACGACGATTTTGATGATGAAGAATTTGATGAAGAGGGCGAAGATGAGTTTGGCGACGAAGAAGAGGGCGCCAAGTTGTATATGACTCCAAGGCTGTTTCCTTCTGAAATGGCTACCTTTGAGCAAATCCAGATACTTCGCTCGGAGTTGAAGAAGTAACAAGAAAATAAGAGTAGAAAAAAGAAGAAGAGACATAGGTTATGTTGTTGTTGTAGAGACTCTCTTTTGTGATTTGTACTTTTTTTCTAGGTAGTTGTCGTCTCACTCTCAAGCCCCACAGTTGGCTTCAATCTCTAGATTAAAGCATGTATTAAAGCCTGGTCCACCGTCACCATCGTCGGTGCCTGTACCGCCATTGAGCTGGTCATTACCGTCGCCGCCTCGGAGGATGTCATCACCAGCGCCGCCATCGATGTCATCATTACCTTCCGTGCCATTGAGCTGGTCATTACCGTCGCCGCCACAGACTTTGTCGTCTCCACCTAGTGCTTGTACTGTATCGTTGCCTCCAAGAGCTGCAATAACATCTCGCTGAGGAGTTCCAACTAGGGTGTCATGGCTCTGTACCAGTGATGGTGGCAGGAAAATCCCCACAGGTAGCGGCAGGAGTTGCAAATGCTGCTGGAATAATACCAATACTAGCACTAGTACTAGCAACAGAAGGTACAAGCCATACTAGTGACATTAACAATGCACCAATGATAGTAGCTTGGACTGTTAGCGTAATCTTCTTCTCCTCGTTTGAGCTTCTTGAATAATTATCAGACTCACTCATTTTTGTGAAACATAAAGGCTATCCAGAATATAGACATAAGAGATTATCCTAAAAGTTCGTATTAATCTCTTATGATTTTTCCATAGAAGAGATAATTATCAATATTGCCAGTATAAGGTGTATGAATCACCAAATAGAGAGAGTCTAGGTTTATCAATTTCTTCCCCCCTCTAGCTAAATGGCAATTGCAGACAGCGAGGAATTGATACAGGTTTGTGCTATAACCTTAGAGAAAAAGCAGTAGAAAAGAATGTTACTTTATAAATTGTGGTATTCTTAAATCAAAACTCCTTCGGAGAAACTTTAAGAATCCTGCAAAAAGCGCGCCTAATAATATAATTGACCGGACTTGCTATCACTGGCTTATGATATTATCTACGGAATGAGGTATTCTTTAGATTAGTATCATAGCAGCGAACAGCTCACACAGTAAGAAACTGCAATGATACTCCACGCTTTCTGTCATATTGGAAAAAGAATCTCTCATCCGACCCAATAGGCATGGATTCCATAATCTCGGTTTTGCAGCTTGGACATCTAATTGTGCTCATATGTCGCAGATACGATGCGCACCAAAAACATGAGTTACAGAGAGCGAAATAACGGTGGTTATTTCTATTATTATTACTACTGCTATTCTTCTCGCCCATGTCCGCTTCTATCTTTGTATGCGGCACAGTTGTTGCTGTTATTGTAGACATGGCCTGATAATACAGAGATAAGTAGATATTCATTGTCCATAGTAACTTTATAGTAGACCGCAACCTAGAGGATCTATATTGTTCTAAGTCTTCTAGGACGATGAAATTTTTTAATATAGATGATCTATTCACAATGAGGTTGACGGAAGAGACAAAAATACTCCTATGCTAACTCTTCATACATCCCCAATCCCAAGCCAATAGTGAGCTACGAAGAGTTCGTCCCCTCAGCCTCTATTTCTCCGATACTATGTACCTATCACGCGTAACTGCTGTGCTTCTTCGTAATTAGTAAAAGATTCATCGTAGACCAATCTACGCAGATCTGACGACCTTTAAAAAAGGTCAAATTCACTGTGTAAATGGATTGCCTCAGTACCTGTCCTAAATCCTAAATCATATCTGTTAATGTATGTAGCGCGGACTTGGAAGCAATATAATACATTCTCTCCTTATACTATTAGTACATATTATTAAAGTATAATATTTCATATCTTAAAAGAAACCCATCTGTTGATTGATCATCCATGAAAGAGCAATACAAATTTGGAACTGCTATAAATTGTATTGATGGTAGAACTCAGCAGCCTGTCATTAATTATATCAAGCAAAATTATGCAGCTGACATAGTCGATATGATAACTTTCCCTGGTGCCGATGGAATTTTCTCAAATGAACGACGTGA
>JBQGBZ010000422.1:0-2045 GCA_052038215.1 Nitrososphaera sp. | reverse complement strand
TCTATTATTATTGCTCTAGGTTCGCCTATTGGAAGTTCATCACCATATTGCCAGAAGTAAACTACCTTACCATATGTTTCATCTAGGACAGGTTTTACTGCAGCCGCTTCTTCTGCAGTCATATCAGGTAATGTTGCATTTACTCGTGGTAATTCAGTAAGATGATAATGCCAATACCTCTTTTCTTCTTCAGGTAATGTGTTATACATAGCTGTGGGGATAACAAATTCTATTCCATAGAGTTTGTCTTGATCGTCCATACCAGTTGGAAATAGCAAACATGTGGCAGTCATATCATCATATACTTTGCAGTGGTGGTGCACTATAACGTTGAAAAGGTCTTGTTGTTGCTGTCCTGATTGATTTGTAGCAGAAGCCTGTGTAGCATTTGGATCTATATGACGAATAGCTTCTATATGCAAATCATTGAATCCTAGATGTGCTGGATATTCTACTTGTCTTGGATTTAGCATTTCATCATATGTAGATGCACCTTCTATTGCTACTGTTGTGTTGTTGGTATTATTACCTGATGTAGCAGTAGTAGCCGTCTGATTCTGTTGTTCTTGTGCAAAAGCAGTGCCGCTGGTACTCACCAACAAGAGTGCAGAAACAGCGGTCAAAAACATGGTCAGCATGACCAAATTTGCTTTTTCTTTACTCCAATCAATGACAGGGTTATTATTAGCCATTCTTCAAATCTCTCCAATCTATTTCTCTATAGGATTCCCTATCATGTTACCCCATTCAGTCCACGAGCCATCATAGTTTCGGACTAAAGGATAGCCTAGAAGATACTTTAATACGAACCATGTATGAGAAGACCTTTCTCCAATTCTGCAATATGCTATGACATATTTATCCGGTGTGACACCTTTGCCTTCGTATAGTGCTTTAAGCTCTTCTGGACTCTTGAATGTGCCATCTGTGTCCCTAACCGCTTGTGCCCATGGAATGTTCTTCGCGCCAGGTATATGGCCTCCGCGCTGGGCGTGCTCAGTTGGGTATTCAGGTGGAGCGGTTATCTCTCCGGTGAACTCTTTTGGAGAGCGCACATCGACTAGAACAGTTGCTGACTCCATTCTGTCTAATGCTCTTCTAACATCTGGCATATATGCACGAACTCCTTCATCCGGAGGATTTGCCTTGTAATTGGATCGCTCACTAGCAGGTTCATCCTTTGAATATTCTCTCTTTTCTAGCTCCCACTTTTTCCTGCCACCGTTCATTATCTTTATCTTTTTGTGTCCGTAGTATTGAAAGACCCAGAATGCGAAGGCGGCAAACCAGTTGTTGAAATCTCCGTATAGCACGAGCTCGGTATCAGGTTTGGCACCGACTCTTGACATTAATTCCTCAAACTGCTGCTTGCTAATGATATCGCGTCTTACAGGGTCGTTGATGTCACGCTTCCACCACACAAGGTGTGCGTCGGGAATATGGCCCTGCTTGTACGCATTTTCCGGATCATAGTCGACTTCTAAAATCCTGATTTTTGGATTATTCAGGTTGCTTGCTACCCAATCGGTCTCACATAAAACTTCTGGGTGAACATATTCATTGTTCTTAGTAGTAGATGTCTTTTGAGACATGCTAGAATGACTTTATGTATGTTAATAAACTTGCTGTAAATCAATTCATAGTGTTTTTCAATATGCCATTATCATATATGCCGCTAGAGATAACTACCTGGAAATTTTATTTGTTAGCTGCCTATTGAAAATATGAGAATAGGTGTCCGGACGATGTTATCCATACAGCACTTTATAGCAGTTCAGATTGAACATAAATGACAGGCATGGTTCTTGGTGACGTATACGCAGTTGAAATATGAACAAAGTCTTTGAAGATTTCTCTTGAAAACCCCTGTCCCGCGAAAAAATCAGAATATATCCCGGTGCCTCCGACATCTCCACTATATAAGAATTAAGCTCGAAATTAGGGTGAAACTGGTGTAACTCTATCAAAAGCGGATGTACCATCTTCAATGCTGTACATCATCTCCACCGAACAACCGTACATCCACGCTCAAACTAGCAATAGTG
>JBQGBZ010000421.1:0-2093 GCA_052038215.1 Nitrososphaera sp. | reverse complement strand
CTTAAGCTAATAATACAATTAATATTTTTTTTATGATGCACACACACACACACAGAGAGAGAATACTATCACGAACTAATAAGCTGGAAAATAATCTTTTGCAGCTGGCTAATTACCTTGCCCTTCGTAACAGTTCTTCCTCTGCATTGTATTTTACATTATTCCTTTTTATATTCGAATCATACTTAAGGCATATCACTTACCTCGTTTCTCATCAAACGATTCAGATTTGTCGACAGAGAATGGTGTCGAAGCGGTCGAAGGATCGTCAGAATCATTGGAACCTTTCTTAGATGTAATTCTCAACTACGTTACTCTTGGGATAGAAGTTGCAGCTGCCATAATCATTGGAGTATCAGCAGTCATTGCGTTTATTGGATACTTCAGGACTTTGTACAGACGACAAAAAGGAGGAGAAGTCTCAAAGGGAGATGCTGTCAGGTTTCGTTTGGCAGGGGGCTTGCTTTTGGCGCTTGATTTAGTAGTTGGCGCCGACATATTGACGACTATTCTGATTCCGAGTACAGAAGAACTTTTGAGTTTAACTATAATTGTTGCGATAAGAATAGTACTGGGATGGTCCTTATCAAAGGAAATAAGCGGACATTCAGAAGACCTTCTGACAAAGTAAACTGGTCTGCATTGAGCTATGACAAGCCCAATTCTAAGGTCGCGTATATATTATCCTGTCTGAATGCGCCTATCTGCTCTGCATGCATAATAGGCCCTCTGCCACTCGCTGAGGTAACTACAAAGAAGGAGTGCTACTGATATAATATGAGACAATAGTCCCTAAAGCAAGATTTACTAACCAGTCACCTGCTCCGAGCTTGTGATTATAAAGAGGCTGTAGATTCCAGAAAATTTATAGCATACTATGCCAAGGCAACAATTACTATGCTCATAGTTGAGAAAGCAATTACGAATGAAATGGTAGAAGAAAAAATTAAAGAGTTGAAACCTATCCACCCAGAACTTGCCCAGGTAGCTGAAACAATACATAAGATGGACCTTAAGGAAACAGTAAATGCCATTCTTGTGATTGACGCCTTGGAACCTTTACTAAAGGTTCACGCCATGCGCGAAGCTCGAGGAACTGCTATTTCTGATGAAACGGCAGCCAACATCGTCAAGGAGTTAAAGCCTAAGCATCCCATCCTGGCTGCTGTTATTGAAAGAGGGCATCAAATGGATTTGAAAGAGACTTTCGCCGCCCTGATTGTCATCGATGCCCTTAAAAGATTATTAAAAATCCATGCTGCAAGGTTAGCTACTGACTAGACAGCTATAGCTATCTTTCAGTATTTTTTGCAATTTGTTAAGTGCGTCTAAAACTTTGCCCTTGTAATATTCCACCGGAGGGCGCCGGGTCTACTACTTGACGAATAATGACTTTATCGTCTATTATGCTAGTACTCTCTACTCGACCAAATCGACGCAGGAGAGCAATTGATAAATAGCATTTCTTGTGGTAGCTGCTTTTATAGGCTTGGGCGCCGCTCAGCTAGACGCGCACCAGGCTACGCCATTGTTCGGAGTCATTGAGTGCATCCTAGCCCATAGCATGGAGCCATGGGTGGCTGTGCTAGCCATAGTCATGTTGCGTGAGGAAATCAAATGGAGAGCGATGTCGTTGAAAGCATCTCCCCACAGTACACGGCTCCTTGACGAAGAGAAAAACTATCAGTTACAAATATTATTATACTCCAATTGAAGGACACGTATTTACGTCCCAAGTCTGACAGCCAGTCGTGTCTATAAGTTACTGCATTATGGTACAGCTGAAAAGGTCACGTCTTATATCAGACTCACTCAGCATTATAAAATAGCTCTTACTGAAAGTCAATGTTACTATAAAAGAATCGCAGATCTCATAAATGGTAACGAAACAACAGACATGTATGACAATGTCAATTGACAACAACATAAATAGAAGAGAACCCCTTCATGCATGGATCAGTAGAGGTAGCATTGCGTATATGTCCATCATTGTTGCAGTGTCTCTGCTAGCTGGTGGAAGTCTTATACTCCTTAGCTCTCCGTCAATGATGATTGCTACCCCTGTAGCCGCTCAAGAAGAGAACCTTATTAAT
>JBQGBZ010000420.1:0-1348 GCA_052038215.1 Nitrososphaera sp. | reverse complement strand
CAAAATCAAAAAACTTGGCTAGCATTCCTCTATATTTCTCCCTAGTCATCGGAGCCTTCATTCCATAAAGGAATATTGACCAAGGATCCATCATCAATGATGCTTCCTCTTCTTCCGTTTGCATCTTTTTTCTAATTCACTCCTTTTTTCACAAGAATCCTATTTTAGGAGTGATATCATAGCGGGCCCGTCGGGATCTGCATGAAAATTCATTTGAATCCAAAGACCAAAGTTTGCTTCTACGTCTATTATCGGATGTATTGCTTTCGTGTCTGCGCATACTATGAACTGTAATATGCGGCGATCTACAGCACTCAATTATATCTAGAAAAGTCTTTGATCAATTTCTCGAGCGATTTTGGACCGGCGGTCATGAGCGACGGATATATGATTGGATCAGTTACGCCTAGCCTGACATATTGTGAGATTTGCTTGACACACTCCTCAACAGTGCCATGAATGATTAAGCGGTTAGCCATCTCTGGAGGAACAGACCGCCATGCTTCACGCGGCTTCGTACTAAGAGCTTTGTCTATATCCGTGAGCTCTCGCGCAAAACCCATCCTCGCAAAGCTATTGTGGTAAGGCGGTATCGCACAATATCTTGCAACCGTCCGTCTTGCTTCGGCCATGGAGTCATTCTCTGAAATTACAGTTACAAAATGGCATGCAATACGGAATTGATTTATGCCCCTTTTCTTGGTAATTGATCGTATGATGCGAACAGTAAGCTTGATGTACTCAATTGTTGGCAGCATTAGCACTACGCCATCTGCAAGCTCTGCAACGGTTTTTACCATCCTGAGTCCCATTGCCGCGCCGTACAGTGGAATGGAATACTTTGGTTTGAATCCAAGCTGGAAACCCTGGACTTCAAAAGAGGGATCCTTGAAATGAGGTTTTGTCACCAGAGAGGATAGCACGAATTAGCTGAAGTGTTTCACGAAGTCTTGTCACTCGAATGTTGATAGTATCTCGGTTCTTCATTGGAGACGAGCCGGCACCAATGCCAAGTACAAAGCGTCCATGTGACAAGCTCGAAACGGTTGCTGCTCCCATCGCAAGCAGTGTAGGGAGACGTAGGCTTGAGTTTACAACGCCTGTGCAGATCCTTATCTTGTCAGTTACCGGGCAAAGCGCCGAGGCAAAGGCTAGTGTATCCACATCGTTGACTTCTACAAGCCAGACACTATGAAACCCCGCCTCCTCGGCTGTCCTTACTGGATTTACGAAGGTCTTGGGATCACCAAGACATCTGACAGCTATTCCCAAATTCGGAAGACGCATATAACCTGTGATCAAACCTAAAGGAGATAAAAGATTCGAACCAGAGCACAAGTCATTTTTG
>JBQGBZ010000419.1:0-4925 GCA_052038215.1 Nitrososphaera sp. | reverse complement strand
GGTTTATGGGCATACTCATAAGATAGATAATAAGAGTGTTGGAAAAACGATGGTTATTAATCCTGGAACTGCTAACGGGTGGTTCTTCGGTTACAAGGCAACAGCTGCGATCCTTGACACTGTAAGCAAGGAATGTGATTTTATAGATCTGTCGCAGGGATGACTTTTATTGCATATAAAAATCTCAACATGTGGATAGTCAATACTAACACTATGCTCTGTCCATTTATCTGGTAAAATTTGCAATAGCTATCTCATAATTAGCTCTCTGCCCAACTGTTTTCACTACAAAACCTGAGAATGTTGACTACCGATGCTAAGTACCCACTAGGAATCTATCTCAGCATGACAGCAATAATGTCAGTCCGCGAAACAGTTGTATCAAAAGGCAACTTTACTCCAGGTCAAAGTTGGGGTGCACTGAGGAAGGCATGGAAGGGATACAGGATCGCCAAGGTACAGGGCGACAACGCAAAGATGAGTGAATATGCAACCAAAATTAGAAAGCTCCAAGGCGAGCTGGGGATAAGTGTTGCTTCATTCCCGCACTTAGGGATAAACTAAGTGCAACCTTTTTTCTTTTCTACTTACCTACCTGTAAACCGAATCATTATTTGACAATAATTGTTGTTTTAGCTTCATTTCGATTTGGGCTTTTGGTAAAGCACCTACCATTACGTCGACTGTCTTACCACCCTTGAATATCATCAGGGTAGGAATGCTTTGTATACCAAAGGAAGCCGCTATTCTTTGATTCTCGTCTACGTTTACCTTGCCAAATGTTACCTTGCCCGAATATTCTCGAGATAATTGTTCAATCATGGGTGAGACCATTCTACATGGACCGCACCATGGCGCCCAAAAATCTACAAGCATAATGGGATATTTCGAAACCTCGCTTGCAAAGTTGGAATCTGTGAGCACAATTGGCTCTGTAATAGAGGACATCATTGCTTTTGTGGCGGCCTCTTTTTGCAACTCGGCTAGCTTCTTATGCTTAATCGCCTCAAGTTCTTCATCCAAGTTCATAGCATCAGATAATATGAGCAAATTGGCTATAATTCTTACGAGCGATATCTAATTATTAGATGAGCTCTTTTTTTGGAGCAGAGAAGGTGAGATTGACTTTGGTCGAGAATGATGAAAGAGGCAATATCCTTGCTGAACAGCAAGAAGGCGAACCTGAAAAAGAAGAAGGAGGAGAAGTTGAGGTTCTGAGAGCTGAGCTCGAATCAATCAAGAGTGAGCTGAGAAGGGCAAAGGAGTCCTCTGAGAGTAGCCTCAATAAGCTGAGGTATCTAATGGCTGATTTTGACAACTACCGCAAGCAGATGGAAAAGCAGCTTGCCTCAAAGGCTGAGTCGATCAAGGCAGAGTTGTTATTGAAGTTTCTCAATATACGTGACGATTATATTCGAGCGCTCTCGATGGCTAAGCAGAGCAAGTCGGACGAAGAGGTAGTCATTGAAGGTTTAGAAGGAATACTGAAGAATATTGACTCGCTCCTTAGCTCAGAAGACGTAAGAGAGATAGAGGCGATTGGGACACCTTTCGACCCAAATGTACATGATGCTATAGCATATTCTGAACGGAATGATTTGGCAGAAAATACGGTAACTGCTGAGATAAGAAAGGGTTATATGTTGAACGGCAGGGTGCTAAGACCAAGCCTTGTTGAAATTTCAAAGATAGTTAAAAATAGCGTTAATGACACTAAAGAGATGGATATTCAAGGAGGCGGATAATATGGGGAAAATAATAGGTATTGATCTTGGAACCAGTAACTCGGCTGCTGCGGTGATGGTAGGCGGCAAGCCAACAATAATCCAGGCAGCGGAAGGTACCTCTATAGGCGGCAAAGCATTCCCGTCAGTGGTAGCATTTACCAAAGACGGGCAACTCATAGTCGGCGAGCCAGCTCGCAGACAGATGATTTCAAACCCTGAAGGAACAGTTATTGCTGCAAAGCGAAAAATGGGAACCGATTTTAAATTTAGAGTATACGGCAAAGAATACACACCGCAGCAGATATCATCCTTCATTTTGCAAAAGATCAAAAGAGACTCAGAAGCGTTTCTTGGAGAAACGGTCGATAGGGCAGTCATTACCGTGCCTGCATACTTCAATGATAACCAACGCCAGGCGACCAAAGACGCTGGAGAAATTTCAGGTCTTCAAGTAGTGAGGATAATTAATGAGCCCACTGCTGCATCACTTGCATATGGGCTAGATAAGGCAAACAAGGACCTCAAGATAATGGTCTTTGACCTTGGAGGAGGAACGCTTGATGTTACTATAATGGAGATGGGGGGCGGTGTTTTCCAAGTCAGATCTACCTCAGGCGACACACAGCTTGGCGGCACAGATATGGATAATGCACTTGTAGAACACATTCTACAGGAATTTCGTAAGCAATCTGGTCTTGATGTGAGAAATGACAAGGCTGCAATGATGAGGATCAGGGAGGGCGCAGAGAAGGCCAAGATAGAGCTGTCAAATGTTGTTACTACAGAGATCAACCTGCCTTTCTTGGCATATGATCCGTCCTCGGGGCCAAAGAACCTAGTACTGCAGCTGACAAGGGCGAAGCTTGAGGAACTTCTTCGGCCGATAATTGAGCGCTGCAGGCAGCCTATGATGCAGGCATTGCAGGATGCTAAGATGACCCCGGCAGATGTAGACAAGATCATCCTAATTGGTGGCCCTACAAGAATGCCGATGGTGAGGCAATTTGTAGAATCGGTTATGGGCAAGGAACCTGAACGTGGGATTGACCCAATGGAGGCAGTAGCAATGGGTGCTGCAGTGCAAGGTGCAGTCATAGCAGGAGACGTTTCAACCGATATCCTGCTTGTGGACGTAACCCCGCTTACGTTGGGTGTGGAGGTGTTGGGTGGAATAAAGGAGCCCTTGATTGAACGCAACACCACAATTCCAACTAAGAAAAGCAAAGTGTTCACCACTGCTGCAGACTATCAGACTGCAGTAACAATACATATTGTACAGGGCGAGCGATCAATGGCTGCTGACTGTGTATCACTTGGAATGTTTAACCTATCCGGTATCCCGCCTGCACCAAGGGGCGTGCCCCAGATTGAGGTCACATTTGACATCGACGCAAACGGCATATTAAATGTCACAGCCAAAGACTTGGCTACACAAAAGGAAGCAAAGATCACAATAACTGCAAACAACAAGTTGGCCAAGGATGAAATTGAACGACTAAAGAAAGATTCAGAGCAGTTCGCTGAAGCAGACAGAAAGAAAAAGGAAGAGGCAGAAATAAGAAACGAAGCAGATAATCTCATTTACGCCGCAGACAAGCTCGTTAAACAGGATCTCAAGGAGAAGGTAAGTCCAGACCATGTAGAAAAAGTGAATAAAGTAACGCAGGAAATTCGCGATGCTATTGCGAGCAATAACATAGAAAACATCAGGGCGAAGATTCAGGACCTGAAGAATGTCTTGGCAGAAATAAGCACTCAGGCATATCAGAGCGCCGGGGCATCATCAGCACAGGCTGGCACAGCAGGACCGGAGTTTACTGGTGGTGGTGGTGAACCAACAGGAAGTGCAGCTGGACCAAACCCCTCCCCATAATAATATTTGAAAGATACTTGCTTACAATAATAGAGGATGAAAATCTGCATTGACTAGCAAGCGGGATTACTATGAGGTTCTAGGAGTTCAAAAGAACGCAGGCAAGGAGGAAATTAAGAATGCATACCGCAAGCTTGCATTACAATATCATCCGGATAGAAATAAGGACGCAGGTGCAGAAGAAAAGTTCAAAGAGTTATCTGAAGCGTATGCTGTACTCTCTGACGAAGAAAAGCGTAAGCGTTACGTCGTCTACGGCCATGTAGGTGCTGAGGAAGCATTCAGAGGGTCCGAAGCCAATTTTGAAGAGATATTCCGCGATGCAGGCTTTGGAGGAATTCGCGACATATTTGATCAAATATTTGGCCGGAGAGGCGGCGGCTTTTTCGGCGACGACATCTTCAACTTGGGATTCGGGGGTGGTGGTGGTGGTGGTGGCAGGCGAAGAGGCCAAGATATCCTCTACGATATGGAACTTACAGTTGAAGATGTGCTCAAGGGCAAGAAGGAAGAAGTTTAAGTTGAACGTTTTGACAGATGCAAGGAATGTGGTGGCAGTGGAGCCGCTCCTGGAACGAAGCTGCGCAAATGTACGGTATGCGACGGACAGGGTCAGACTAGGCGCGTATATAGTCAAAATAGATTTTCGACAATTGTTACGATGGAGCCTTGCAGGACATGCCAAGGCCAGGGTCAGATAATTGACAGGCCCTGCAACAACTGCAGAGGAAGCGGTAGAGCAAGACAAGTTAAAAAGATAAAGCTAGAAATCCCTCCAGGGGTTGAAGAGGGCATGGCGTTTCAGCTACGAGGGGAGGGCGAAATGTCAGAAGCAGGTATACCCGGGGACCTTATAGTCCGACTGCATATCAAACCACATCCCAAATTTGAAAGGCTTGCAGACGGGCATTTGCTTTACAACCTTGATGTAAAGTTTACCGACCTTGCACTTGGAACCGATATCCGTGTACCAACGCTTGAAGGGTCAGAGAAAATAAAGATTCCCCAAGGCACTTCGGCTAATGCTATCTTGCAAGTAAAGGGAAAGGGACTTCCACGCTACGGCAGCGGTGGGAGAGGTGATCTTAACGTGAGAATAAATGTCAAGGTTCCAACCAATCTTACAACCAGGCAGAAAGCGCTTCTCAAAATGCTTCATGAGGAACTAGATAGCCAATAGTCAAAGAAATACTTTAAAATATCAATTCCTCATATGTCTTTACACATATGTCATCACCGTTTGATGAATGGTTTGGTAGGAGAAGGCGTTTTGGATCTTGGTTCCCTGATGTCGATGAAATGATGCGGGATGTTGAAAAGATGAT
>JBQGBZ010000418.1:0-2998 GCA_052038215.1 Nitrososphaera sp. | reverse complement strand
TATACTTCATCAAGGCAACCCTAGAGGAGCGCGAGCGCGAGGAGTTTGTCAGGCTCAAGAAGGTTAAAGTAGTACTGGACAAGAAGAAGATGGCAGAAGAGGAGGCAAGCGCAAGGACATGACAGAAGAGATTTCAAGCTTTTTTGGAAAGGCCAATGCCCAGCTCAAGGCCGAGCACAACTCGATGGTAGAAAAGATCAAAGACGACATTGCTGCAAGCAAGCGCAAGGCGCTGTCGACAATCTAATCCTTATTTTCATCTTTTTCAAGTAGTTATAGTTAAATATGGCATTTTATCTCGAACTCTTACATGGAGAAGCTGAACGGACGCATCACAATTTCACTTTTGGTGGCTCTTATCTCGATTGGTCTAGCAGGCTTAGCGAGTAAGGCGTTTGCGCAAGAAAGTGAAGCGGCTGGAGGAGAAGTTGGGTTCAAGCTGATAGGAGCAGGCATGGCGTTTGGCCTGGCAGCCCTCGGAGCAGGCATTGGTCTTGGGTTCGTAGGTGCAGCAGGTCTCGCCGCAATTAGCGACAATCCTAAGATGCAGTCAAGAGTGTTCATCATAGTAGGTATGGTTGAATCGATCGCCATATATGGTATAGTCATGATGTTCATCATCTTGGGCCAGGCCTAGGGAAGAAGTTTTTCATCTCCTTCTTTTTCATTTCCAAACGGAAAGATTTTAAAGAGATTGAAATTAACGGTAGGCAAGAATGGGACTAGCCAAACTAATGAAAGCCACCCTAGTGCTTCCCCGGGTAGATACGCCGGAAGTGGTAAGCAGGCTGGCAGAGCTTGAATGGTTCCATCCCATCCAGACTCCTTCTGATCATCCTAACCCCTACCTTGACGACCTTTTGCTCAAGGCACAGAGGCTTTTTCAAGAAATAGACGAAGTCATCAAGGACCTTGGTATCCCTCTTGAAACTGGCGTTATGGACACGATGTTCAAGGGTGCCCCAAAGGGAAAGACCGATTACTTCATTGAAAACATACAGGACTTTATCGCAGACTTGGAGGACAAGAGCGCAGCCATCTTGGACAATCCTAAGAAGATGATTGCAGAGCGGAACAAGGTTGCCAAGGAGCTTGAAGAATACAGTAACCTTAAAGGCGCGCTCGAGATGGCAGCCAAAGTTAACCTTGACCTGACGCTTTTCGGCAAAATTAAACATTTCTTTTCCGGCCTGTTTGTAATCGATTCTGCAGATGAAGTCGAGATCCGAAGAACGCTAGGCGACCTGCCGATTTATACCAGCAAACTCTCCGAGCAAAAGTTATCGATGGTGGTTTTCGGAGCGGCTGACGATTCTGACCGCATAACAAAGACACTCAGGAGCTTTGGGGTCCACCCACTCCAGATTCCTGCCAACATGCCACAGAATCCAAGTGTTGCCTATGCTAAAGCAGACGCCAAGGTCAAGGAGCTTGAAGCCAAGCAGGTAGAGATCGAAAAGAATATTGAAAATCTCAAGAAATCGCTTTTGACCAAGGTTCTTTCTTTGCATGAAGCAGCCAAGGTTGCCAAGGACGTGCTTGAAACTACCAGAAAGCCAGGTGGCACCCGCAACTTTGCGCTAATTCAGGGTTACATTCCAAACCAGATGGAGAAAAAGTTTAGGAGCATGACTAAGGATTATGTCAGCGTAGTTGAGGACGCGCATGATTACTCTAACAGGCATGGAGGAGGAGGACAAGAAGAAGAAGTCCTGCCCACACTTCTTACAAACAAGTCGTATACCCGCACCTTTGAAGTGATAACTGAAACTCAGGGAATACCGAGGTACGGCGAAGTCGATCCTACGCCTATTATCGCGTTTGTCTGGCCATTGTTTTACGGACTTATGTTTGCCGATTTTGGGCACGGTATACTTTTGTTCGGGTTAGGCATGCTTTTCCGATATAGAGGTAATGGATCACTTAGAACATGGGGAACCCTCATTGCAGCAAGCGGCGCAGCTGCCACCTTGGCAGGCCTTGGAACCGGTGAGATGTTTGGGTTCCACTTTGAAGAGCTCGCAATTCTTGCGCCAATCTTTGCGCCGCTCGAAGGCTTTGTCGGGATCCTGAGCGTGTCTGAGCTAACGTTTGAGCAAGTGGTCATGATACTGGAAGTATCTATAGCGATAGGCATAGTGCATCTGTTGATGGCATACTTCCTGAGGCTTCACGCCGACTTTAAGCAGGGCAACAAGATGATGGTGTTCTACCACGATATCCCGACAATCCTACAGTATTTCGCGGTGGTAGCTCTGATACTTGCAGCCATAGGGTCAGGCTATGATATTATTGGTATGTTTGGAATCACAGGCGAGACCCATACAGAGCCAGTGCCGTGGCTGACGGTTGTCTTTGGCGACTGGGTTACTGTAGATCTTGTGGCCAAGGCCGCACCACTGGTCATCATTGCTACCGTTGTCATCATGATAATTGGCGGAATCAAGGAAGAGAAGCATCTGAAGGCCCAGGGCAGAGACGAGGGTGGAGGGCTTGTGGGAATTATCGTCGAAGTCATCATGGTGAGGATCATAGAAATGCTGTCAAACACGATCAGCTACTCTCGACTCGGAATCATGCTGCTAGTGCACTCTGCGCTGCTGGTGACTGTCAACGATTCATTTGAGCATGGGGGCGGCTACGCGGTACTCATCGGCGGCAACATTGGCATCATGCTTATTGAAGGGCTCATTGTATACATCCAGACTATCAGGCTCCACCTGTACGAGTGGTTCCCCAAGTGGTACGTAGGCGAGGGAACGCAGTTCAAGAAGATCGTGCCTAAGATGCTCTATAGTAACTTTGTCTGGAAAGACAGCGATGTGCAGGAAGGTAGCAAAGTGCAGGAAGGTAGCAAAGTGCAGGAAGGTAGCAAAGTGCAGGAAGGTAGCAAAGTGCAGGTTCAGGCCAAGAAATAATAGTGTTATAGTTTCTAATTTTTGACAAGTTATAGAGAGATGTTGATTTTTTATTCTAGCTTGGCCAGCCGCGACATTAT
>JBQGBZ010000417.1:0-6216 GCA_052038215.1 Nitrososphaera sp. | reverse complement strand
GAAACCCTCACAAGGTAATGGCTTGGGATATTCTCATTGTCCAATATTTTTTCCAGCGGCTCAAAGGATCGCTTGGCAGTGTCTGCAAACGCTACACCAGCGGAAAGTGGTGTCTGATGAGGCACAGTTATGATCCGGAGTATATTAACTTCGCCTGCTGTCTCCTTGGCAATTCTTATTGCATATTTTAGCAGTCTGTCTGGGTCTTCCGGTGTATATGGAATAAGGATACGATAATCCTCTCTCTTAAGATCTCCTTCAGATGTCACTATAGGAGCATAATGCTGAATCTCCTGCTTGAACGTATACATCCTATAGAGTACAAAGCCAATCAATATCCATAGTATAGTTATCCCCCAACTGAGGGGTTGGGTGACAAGTAGATATACAGTGCAAGCCCTAACTTTAGGAAAATACCAACTATTGGTATCCCCGGGAAAAATGGCGTCTTGAACCCATACGATAGTTTATTGCCGTATATTCTCCTTATCGTGATGACTGCAATATTTACCTGCGTGAATAGGAGGAGAAAGATCACACCTGCAGCTACTGCAATATCCTCCAGCGGTAGTGCATATGCCATAAATGCCATGATTATTCCAGAAATTACTATTGCAATATGGGGTGTTCTGTTTATTGGATGGATGGAGCTAAGCTTATGAGGAAGGTTGTAGTGCCTACCCATCGCAAATGCCACCCGAGCGGAAGAGAATGTGGTAGCATTCAATGCTGCTAGTGTTGAGACCATTCCGCCGACAAGTACTATTAAGGCGCCATAAGGAAGGAAGATCTCAGCAGCCTTCATGATACCAAGCTCGCCGCCTTCTCCTATGAATCTCCATGCAGGAATACCTTGAGGTGATATGGCACCTATTGAGACAAATGCTACTAGGCAATAAAGTATGACCACTATGGCAAGCGAGATAAAGATCGCTCTTGGTATATTGCGCTTCGGGGTCTTGACTTCCTCACCTGTCTGTACAATGATCTCGTAACCTTCAAAGGCTATAAAAGTCAGGCCCATGGCTGCAACCAAGCTCGCTATGCCGTTTGGCATAAAGTTCGCAAAATTGTCTGTGGCCGAATTCTGCAGACTGCTGTTATTATTATTATTATCATACATTGTCCAAGCACCAGCAATAATCAGACAAAGGATGGTGCCTAGTTGCACAACAGTCACTATAGTACCCGTCTTGCCCGTCTCAGACGGTGCCCTTAATGTTTAGATAAGTAAATGCCGCAATGGAGGCCACGGCTATTAGCTTGTCAAATGGGATGATTCCAAACAACGGTTGGTCAGACAATATGCCGGCCACATTTGGGCCAAGTAGCTGGTACAAGAATGCTCCAAATCCTACTGCATATAGGCTTCCTGCTATAATATGAGCAAACCATGCCATCCATCCGCTAAGAAACGCATTTGGTCGTGGTAGTCCTTCTCTTATCTACAAATATCCTCCTCCTGCTTCTGGCATTGCCGATCCGAGTTCTGCATATGCCATAGCTGTAAACAGCGTAATGATCGCATTGATAATGAACGCAAGTATTACTGCGCTGCCTGCCAAACCAATTGCTGGTCCCATGAGAACAAAGATTGCACCGCCAATCATCCCTGCTATGCCAACCATTATGATGTCCATGAGGCTCAGACTGCGTACGAGCTGGTGTTGGTGTTGATGCTCTCCTGGCTGACCACCAGATTCAGGGCCTGTAGAGGCCGATAAATTTAACGGTGAAACGATCTAATAGAGAAATAAACGTTTAGAATCGATTCATCAGAGTCAAATGCTTGTGTTTTTTTTGGAAAAACTATTTGGAGCAAGTTGCAGACAATAATACACAACTAAGAATGCCTCCCATGCTAAAGGTTAGAATGGTAAAGGGTCCAGCGAGGGTATTTGTAAAAGGCGCCTGCCATGTTCTTGGATGTGACGTATCTGGCCAGATAGTAAAGGTAAGGTCAGGCAAGGCGCTGCCGTTTGAGCCGAGAAATCAGTGGTGCAGACTTCAAGCTCAACTTGGATATGGTGCTAGGCTGTGGTGGGCGGACCCTAAACAAGCAGGCATCTCTATGTGGCGTACTCTTTCCGAGCAAGTGCTCACCTTGGCTGCAAACAAGAAAGCTATTACTACAGTAATGCTCGTAGGCGATACTGACACTGGCAAGTCAACGCTTTCAATATACCTTGCAAATATGGCAATTAGAAATGGGCTCATCCCAAGTATTATTGATGGTGACATTGGTCAAGGGGACCTTGCTCCACCCACTGCCATTGGAGCTACAGTTCTCTCAAAACAGCTAGTTGATCTGCGCGACGTTAACGCCGGCCAATTTGAATTTATTGGAGGAATATCTCCCATTGGATTCGAGAGTTTGATTGCCAAAAAATTGAGGTCCATACTTGACAGAATAAGGACAAGCTCACCTGCCAATATATGCATAGTCAATACAGATGGTTACGTGAGGAATAGTGGCCTCCAATATAAGGCAATGATTGCAGAGAAGCTACAACCAGATGCAGTAATTTGCCTAGGTGAAAATGTGGAGCTCTTTGATAGTCAGCGCCAGCATAATGCTGCTGCTGTATCATATCAGGTTCTGTTCGCTAGGCGAAGCAGTCAGGTATACAAATCGAGGTTTGAGCGATTGAATAGAAGGTTGGATCAGTTCCTTCGGTTCGTAGGCCATGGATCATCTATAGCAAATCTGTCGAATATTAAATTCGATTACATGGATGAGCTGTTCTCTCCAACTGATCTACTTAATCAGCCGCCATCAAAACGGAGGCTAGAGACTGACAGCATGAGAGGAATGTTCGTCGGTCTTGGTTCAAATGGCAGTGTAATAGGATTTGGTGTCATCATAAACGTCAATTTGGGGGATAATATCATACATACGCAGACAAATATTAATTCATTTGATACTACTTACCTCAGCAATTTAAGGCTGGGTGGCGACGACGACAGAATAATGGAAATACGGCTCATTTGAAAAATAAGAATGCTGGATCTTTGAGACCGAGATCACCAAAAGCCTCAAGTCTTTGTCTGCATGAATAGCAACTACCGCAGTGAATATTCCCTTCTCTATGGCAGCTCCACGTCAATTCTATTGGCACTTTCAGCTTCGTAGCAAGCTTAATTATCTGTTTTCTATTCATCTTTGCTAATGGAAGCAGTATTTGATATGCCTGATCATTGCATAGTAGGCACCCTTCTTTGAAAAGAATGTTCATTTTATCTATGAATACTTTTGAAGCATCTTTGAAGAATTTCGTGTCATGCATGTTATGACCTCCAATAATCCACTTGGCATCAAGGTATTCTGCATAATGGGCACTTATAGAGTAAAATATCATGTTCCTTGCTGGAACATATGACGACCATAGCGCATCAGAATGAAGGTTCCTAAACCGTTGGTTGTAATAAGAGGATGAGTCGCCTACTTCCATTAGAAACGGTACATCTATTTCGATTAGTTTGTTTATCCCTGCAGCCTTGACCAAACTGATACTAGCGTGTTTTTCCTGTACAAGTCTGCGAAGATAATTGAAGGTAATTGCAATTACTTCAGAATATTTTTCCTTTGCCCAATAAAGACAAGTAGCAGAATCTAGCCCACCTGAAAGCATGACAATAGCCTTATCGCTCCGCATCCGAAATTACTTCTCTTTCTCTATACCTGCAATTATGTGAGCTCCTTTGTTAATTCCTTCGTAAATGTATACACCAAGAGCCTCCACATTCTGCGGCATTTTTGGTGCAAGCAGTTTAATTATTTCAGCAGAAAGCTTCTCGACAGTAGCTTCACCTGATAGCATATACGTGGTCGACTTTGGCAGCTGAAGGTTAAAGTATCCTTTTGGTCCCTCAAATGCAACGTAATAATGGAGATCATCTTCCTTTTGCAGATATTTTTTATTGATAAAGAACTTGTGATCTATTGAATCGAGTGTCTCTTTGATTAGCCTCTTTGCATCTCCAAAGTCAACTACCAAGTTATTCTTCATGCTGCCAATTATCTCGACCATTACAGTCGACGTATGACCATGCAGCACAGAGCATTTTTCTACTAGTGGAAGGATGTGGGCATAGTCAAACGCAAGCGTTGGGTCCTCAACAAATATTGACCCGGTTTGCATATGATCGCCATTATCAAAAAAGAAAAGGGAGTCCATTTCATTTATTCTGCTTGCATACTTTGAATGGCCGACAGCAATTATATCAAGTGTAGGAAGCTTCTCACGTATCTTTTTGAACTTGATAGCGTCCTCTTCAGAATCTATTACTTCAATGTATTTGTCGTTGCCTCCCTGCCCAGCACTATCTCCTCTTCCTCCTCTTGCTTTGAAATCGATTCTTACAGACTCGCCATCTGGAGTCGTTACACTGGCATCATACTCATAGTCCCAACTGAGAAATGACAACATTTTTGCAACAGATAATTCTGATCTAGTACGGATCAGATTATTTCTGTCAATATATCGTAGATCGCTGTTAAGAACGAACCTCTCTTTGGCCATTTATCTGATTTCCTAGTCCGTGAGAATTTGGTCTCGAGCGTATATATAAATCGTTTTTGATTGTCAAGTATGAATATATTTGTTTGAGCAAAAAGAGTGTAAAATATGTGCAGAGGGTGAATGATTGATTGATTAATGATGATTCGTTGTTGTCTCTAAGACATGCCCTCTACGCTGCAGTATATGAGGATATAGCAGATACCCCAAGAGTGGCAGTAGCTTTCTCCGGTGGAGTAGACAGCTCTCTTCTTGCAGCAATATGCAGTAATTTGAGAAAACAAGTTACGCTCATAACGATAGGATTTTCCGGCTCTCATGATATTAACTTCTCGAAAAGTGTGGCATCAAAAATGGCCATGGATCATATAGTATATGAGATCGATTATCCTGACTTTCAGGAAAAGCTGCAGCGAATAAGGCAAGCGATCAAGTGTGAGAACACATCTCATATAGAAAACTGCATAGCTTTTTTTTATATCTGCAGAACTGCAAAGCAAAATGATCTGAGTGTAGTATTGAGCGCAAACGGATGTGATGAGCTATTCTGCGGTTATGATCGATACCGTAGTGCCTATAGACATGGGGGAGAAACGGAGATAAACATGTTAATGGAGCACAACTTAGCTAATGAGTTTGTTCTTGTAAAGGAAATCAAAATAGTGGCAGCTCCTTTAGGCGTACATGTCAACCAACCATTTCTATCTCCCCGGTTCATTCAATTTGCCAAGAATATTCCTATAAAGCAAAAGATCAGAGGCTCTGATGATTTGATAAGAAAGCATATTCTACGACAAGTAGCGGTTGCTATTGGTGTGCCCAAGGAATCTGCAATGAAGCCCAAAAAGGCACTTCAGTATGGCTCCTCTATTCATAAGTGCTACAAGAAGATAGAAAGAAGAATAGGAAGAGGAGAGTATTAAGAATAATGAGATCAAATATGTGTTTGTGAGGCACAGACGACTTTATATCATCCGTAATGTTCTTAATCAGAGAATAAAAAGCTCTGGTGGCGAAATGTCATACGATTTTAGCAATGCCATTAGACGAAAGATCGTCCATGGAAAATAGAATTTGTCCTCAATATTTGCCTAAATAAATATAGGTTTTGGCGTTCTTGCAGCACCATTCATTGGTAGTATGAGCAGGTTCATGGCCGAAAATCGCTATACAGACAGCCACGACCAGAGTCAGGGCCGTAGTGAGGATGATAACGATAATGATGGTTCAATAAGAACTGCAGAAGCAACCACCACCACCACCACCACCTCTTCAAACGATAAGAATGGCATTAGATATGTACAGCCTCTTTCAGGATATAGGTTGAGCTATTCTAATGAAACGTGGACGTTTACAAAGAACTTCAGAAGCGATGGTTCTATGCGCTGTGATTTTAGAGATAGGGTTAGAGACAGTGTTTATGTTGGTGGATACTTCAAAGTAAAGGGCCCTGATAGCGAAGAAGTTTCAGCAAAGTTGAACGGGGGTCCGCACACTTCAAGCAGTCCGGAGAACACGTATGCAGATACCATGGACGTGGGTATCACAAACTTCTTAGGTACAAGAAGCAGGATAAGGTGGGAAAAGACGCATCCTAACTATTCCAGTGGTATCTCGGCAAACTCAAGTTCACTACCCATTGGAGACGTTCGAAACACATGGAGAGGATATTGCGGGCTGAAAATTAACCTAGATG
>JBQGBZ010000416.1:0-1364 GCA_052038215.1 Nitrososphaera sp. | reverse complement strand
TACTATAACTTCAAAGGATGCCGTTTTCGATTCCGGCATAATGGGAGAGGGACAATCATTTAGCTATACCTTTGACAAAGCGGGCGAGTACTCTTACAATTGCAGTCCACATCCAAACATGGTGGGCACAGCGGTGGTGACAGAAAGCTAATGCAAAGTGCATCTAAATCCCGTCCGCGTGGAGTGACAATAGCTGCAACTGTCAACATAATCATTGGAGTTGCCGGGCTATTTTTCGGAATTGGATTTATTGCCCAAGATGCCGTGTTTCATCCACTTATAGAATCTGCCTTTGATCTTCCACAACGAAATCTATCAGCTGATCAAGCATCAACGCCGGGATTTGGCATCGCACTTGGAGCGGCATTTATTCCTTTAGCTATTGTCTCATTTATTGTAGCCTCTGGGCTACTGGAAGGTCGACGATGGGCTTGGACTGCAGCTCTAGTCTTGTCAATTATTAGCATGGTGTGGTATGCATTTACTGTTGCTATTATCCCCAGTAATGGTGGTAGGACACTTGGCGTTATCATGGGCGCAGTAACCATTTACTACCTATACACACCACATCTCAAAGAGTATCTTGGCAAAGGAAGTGAGATGATGAGAGTATGACACGCTCACATCATGCTAGGAACTATCCTTACAATCGTTTCTGTTGGGGCAGTTGCAGTTCTGTCGTTTGTCTGCAACAACAGATCCAGAGATCAGAGTTACAGGAAATGACTGAAGATCAGGACTGCTATTCATGCGATAGGAAGGCCGAGATATTTCAGGCAGAAGGCGACTTTTGCCTGCATTGCTGGCAGAGGGAAACGCATCCAAATGTCTGATAATAATACATAGTTATGGACGATACTTGGCAATCGATGGACGTTGCCCATTCTGAATATCATCGGTTCTTCAACCCAGTGCAATTATAAGGCGGGACCAAGGGTCCCCGTGCTTTTTGAAGCACTCAAACGAAGGTTTCATTTTAGAAGTATGCAATGATAGCTAAAAGTTTTACTCTCAAGTGGGCCCAGAGGGAGTCGGCAGAAAAACATTCAAAATTTAGACTCAATGAATTAGTGGCATGGGATGAAAATTAGTATTTTATTGGATGGTTGAGTAATAATTAAAAGATGATGAGGAATAGTATGAGAAAAATAATCTCAGCCATGCAGATATCGGTGGACGGGTACATTGAAGACCTCGAGGGAAGACAAGACTGGGTGGACAACTGGGAAGACGAATACGGACTCCTAGATTATGTTGATACCTGCGTTCTGGGCAGCGTCATGTATCCCGGGTATGAAGAGTACTGGACGGCGGCCCTTGACCCCAATAGAAAATTGCCGTACAGCGACAAACTGCCAACAGCG
>JBQGBZ010000415.1:0-3687 GCA_052038215.1 Nitrososphaera sp. | reverse complement strand
AGTGGAGGGAGCAAGCGTGAGATATTTCCACGAGATCCCCGAGGCATCGCAAAAAAAGCAGAAAGGTACATTGTAGATCAAGGCTTTGACACTTCTTACTGGGGGCCTGAAGTTGAATTCTTTGTTTTCGACAAACTCGAGGTTAACACCATGACTCCCTATCAAGGCCAGAGCTACCACATCACATCAAGGGAAGCACCGTGGTCCACCGACAGTGTGGGGTATGCGCTTAGGCTCAAGGAGGGATACCTTCCAAGTGCGCCAGGCGACACCCTCATGGAATATCGAAACGAATGTGTCGATGTACTTACAAATAATTTTGGAATAGTATGCGATGCTCATCACCACGAAGTAGCTACTGCAGGCCAGTGTGAGATAGATATCAGATTTGATACCTTGGTTAATGCTGCTGATGCTGTTCAAAGTTACAAGTATATTGTCAAGAATATTGCAAAGAAACATAACATGATTGCTACTATGATGCCAAAGCCGATAGCTCTCGACAACGGCTCGGGCATGCATGTTAATATAAGCCTTTGGAACAAAGGCAAAAATCTATTCTATGACTCTGCTGACGAATACGCAGAAATGTCGCAGATCGCACGTTATTTTTGTGGAGGCATAATAGAGCATGCCCGAGCGCTTGCGGCAATCGTAGCACCTACTACCAACTCTTACAGGAGGCTAGTACCAGGTTACGAGGCTCCAGTGTATGTAGCGTGGAGCACAGGTAATCGATCTGCAATAATCAGGATACCTGCTCATTATAAGGGAACCAGGTTTGCTCACCTAAAGCGAGTCGAATTTAGAGCTCCAGATCCTTCATGTAACCCCTATCTTGCGTTTTCAGCCATCCTTGCAGGTGGCCTCGATGGTATTAAGAAAAAGAAGGATATAGGGGAACCAGTGAATGAGGATATCTTTAGAATGACTGCAGAGAGGAGGCGCCAGTTTGGTATAACACAGCTGCCACCAAGCTTGAGAGAAGCATATGAGGAGCTTAGAAGTGATAATATGTTCTTAAAGCCAATATTTGACAGCGAGATCATAGATAGAATAATAGAGCATGAAGAGAAGGAACACGTAGAGCTGGCAGTGAGACCTCATCCGCATGAGTTTTCAATGTATGCCGATATCTGACCCACTTTTATGCAGAATTGATCATGTGAATCTAAAATAGAAAATTTGGTCTTTCCTTTACTTATAGAAGAATAAAAACTGCAAAAATTATCTAGACCCAGAGGTATGGACAGTAATCGGTGTTATGTTGTCATTATTTGTCAACTGTCAATTCCTCATGTATGAAACTCGTGCAAGTACAGGAACAAAATGGCAATCAGTTGATGCTTGATTCCAACCATAATCGGAAAATTTCTATGGGTTAAATTTCCAAAACAAATGAGGCATTTCTCCTTGAACAAGGTCAGGCACCTGGCATGTAGACAGGAAGTGAAAAAAAGCAGTATGTAAAAGACATTATAACACAACCCAATCTACGACCCATGATGGAATTATCGGTAGGCGATTTTCAACCTAGTGGTAGCTTCGTAGTGCCCCATGAAGAATATAGGATAAAACATGCGACATGCAAAAATAAGTGTAGTTCAGTGACAGTTTGGAATTGTATCATTCCGTACCTATCCTAGACTTCTCAAACAGACATTCTAAGATGGAGAAAGTGGATCTTACTCAAATATATAAGGAAATCATAGAAAGCTTGTAGGGCATAAACTTTTAATACATTTGTATTTGAGAGTAAAAAATACCAATAAACATGTTATATATAATTATATAAGATTCCGTACCTTACAAATAAACAACCATGTTTTCGAAATCATGATATAAGCGAGTTCGGTAGTTGAGATAAAATGTTGGACGATGATTCTTCTTTGTCATCCTCGGCTGCGATCCCTTTTCCAACGCTTACAATTCTGTATTTACCATCGGAGGCCAAAACAGTAGTTGAAGAAGTTGGTCAGAAATACCCCAACAGTACGGTAGAGGAATGCATTGGTTTTTTCCATGGAGTGCAGAGGCATTACAAGAAGGTCACTATCTGGAGTCAAGGTATAGACAGTTTGTGGCTCAATGCGGTGGTGGCAAGGGCAAAAGAGCTTGCAGGAGTGGAGTTTGTGACGCTTGTTTCAGGGGGAATAATGTATCTGCTATAGGGACCGAAGAGATATTAAAACGAAGCAAAATGCATAATTGCATCGTAGGATTATGTTGTTAATGTATTGCAATAACTCTGTTCTTATAAGGTAAAAATTCACATCCAGTAAAGGTAACTCCGTAAGATAGAGATACAAAAACTGTATGGTATCTTTTTTTCTAGGCTTTTGATCAGGTCTTGAGATGATAATACTAACAGATGTGGTACCTTCTGACTTAAACTCAAATAATGCTTGTGCTTATGTGAAGAGTGTGAAAAAAGGAGAGGAAAAGGCAAAGAACTGCCCTATTTGCGGATGTACTGAGCACAGGCTCATTGGGTGTGGCAATCACTGGAGAAAACATAAAGAAGGGCCAGATGGTAGATGCATTCCTCGCTAATCATTTTAGCTCATAAAGCGCAACTGAGAGTTTGAATGCTAACTTGTCGTCAGTCGCAATTGCAATTGGAACCACATATTTTTGAGTCTCTTCTTTGTATCTTGTCACCTTATCCTTGAAAGTCTGACCCTTCATGCTTCGGATATCATCCAACCTCTCTGCCAGTTTGATGTACCGACTATCCTTGGGTGCTTTTGTCATCTTCGCAAAATATTCTTCTGAAGCCTTTTCCTTGTCCCAAGAGTCAATAGTGTTTAGCATATAGTATACTCGCTCTCCAAACTCTTTCAGATCATTGTTAGGTATCTGTGCATCATGTAATAGTGCTGCGCATACCAGATCAATATCATGTGTTTTGAGCTCTTCGGCCAAGATGAGCGCAACTCTCAAAGAATGACCAAGATAGTGTTCGTATTTATTGATTGAATGCTGTCCCTTGTAGGCCTTGGTTGCAATCCCAAATGCTCTTGTTATCTTGACAACATCGTCAGGGTTATCATCAAACGACCTGAGCAGTCTAGTGAACCCAGCCTTAAGTTCGGAATTCATAAATGTTAGGCCTAGGCTTTAACTCTAATGTAACTTTGCCTGTCCCTTATTGTTCAAATCCAATTATCGGTACCCCTCCGAAAAGATCCGAAGTCCCAATCGTGTTTCCAAACCCTACTACCAGTATGCCGTTCTGGATCATTATCGTGACAGGAGCATCTTGCAGTACAGTTTGACCATTTGAAACAACATCTATCGTACCTGCTAACACTAGATTATCATTTATTCTATTAACAGAATGTACTCCAAGTCCGCTCATTCCATATTGAATAGAGTCACTACCGTTTGAGGGTCTATAGACAAAATTGGTGACAAATCCCGACGTACCATTTAGAGACCAGTCACCAAAGAGGACTGCTTCCACTTCACCACTTGTGAGGTTGAGACGAGAGCTTGCAATCTTGCCGGAGGATTGCATATCTATTTGAAGATTATCACTGCTTGTACTGGTCACTATCCTGTTTGAAGAGGAAACACCTTCGCCATTACTACTACTTTCGCTTGTTATAACCGAGTCACTTGTAGAGCTTGACTGTGACGAGCTTGAGGATTGCTGCTGTGAGACTATAGAGGTTGCTGCCACGC
>JBQGBZ010000414.1:0-1445 GCA_052038215.1 Nitrososphaera sp. | reverse complement strand
CGCAACTTCATGGACTTTCCGAAGGCGCTACGGAGGGATCCGGAAAAATTCCTATTGTACCTCAACAAAGAGCTTGCTTCTGCTGGCTACATAGCTGGCGAGCGCGTGATATTTTTGGGCCATAAGACACTCTCCTCATTTCAGGCACTTATCGACCGTTACATCAAAGACTATGTTCAATGCCCAGTATGTGGTAGCCCCGACACCCATACTGAAAAGAGCAAGCCAAAGGTCGCGTTTTTGATCTGCGAGGCCTGTGGCGCCAAATCATCGATAAAGGGCAACTATGCCTAGAACTAGGTCTGACCTGTAGACAAGAAGTCGTAATTGTAAAAAGGTCTTTTACCCAAGCCCGAGCAACAAAAACAAACGTATCATTTTGATATGACGACGTTATCTGTGCATTCCTCTCATGAAAAACTCAACTACCTTTTTCCTTACTACATAGTTCCTACTTGCGACATGCTTGTCGATGATCGAAGAACTTATAGGAACTTCATCGCAAATATTGCATATTATTCTTCCATGTGCCTTAGAATTGTGATCGTATTATGTATTGCAATACCGAAGTAGTTTGGTGACACATATTCTGGAAATAAGGTAATTTTATCCTGAAGAGACGTTCCTTATGAAATGCCTAATAAGGAAAAATCTATCGAGATCAAAGTTCGGCAGATTCTTTGTTTTTTTATGCTTTTTATAATAATAGAGAATAAAGATACTTGGCAGCAGTTACTTTTCCCTGTCATGCAAGTTAGCTTTATCAAGCTAACTTGACAGCTTCTCATTAAGCATAAGGGCCAACAGCGCAGCCCTTAGCTCCTTTCCATAAGATGCCTGCTTGAAGTATATTGCGTTTTTAGTATGATCAATTGACTGTGAAATTTCGTCCACCCTTGGCAAAGGGTGCATGACTGCAATGTCTGACTTGGACTTTGCCAGAGTATTTTCATCTATCGTATAAGTCCCCTTGACCTTTTCATACTCTTGCACATCCGGGAAGCGCTCACGCTGTATCCTTGTAACGTAAATGACGTCAGTCTCTGGCAAGACTTCGTCAAGCTTGCTGTGCTCCTTTATCTTGAGCTTGTCTTGTATTTCATAAAGCGACTCTTTCCTTATCCGCAGCGTAGGCGGCGATACAAGATGTACCTCCACCTTATAATTGGCAAGGCCATAGAGCAGCGAATATACAGTTCTTCCATATTTTAGATCGCCTACTATAGCCACTGACAGGCCATCGATCTTACCCTTCTCCTTCAATATAGTATATAAGTCAAGCAGGGCCTGCGTCGGATGTTCTTCGCTTCCACTCCCGGCGTTTATGATAGGGTTTTGTGACAGCTCGGCTGCAAACCTACTAGAGCCATCCAGAGGATGACGGAGTAGGATGACGTCTGAATATAGATCAATAACTCTTATTGTATCAGCAAGGCTCTCACCCT
>JBQGBZ010000413.1:0-10891 GCA_052038215.1 Nitrososphaera sp. | reverse complement strand
CCATCGTCATCTCTGCCATCGTCATCTCCGCCATCGTCATCTCCGCCATCGTCATCTCCGCCATCGTCATCTCCGCCATCGTCATCTCCGCCATCGTCATCTCCGCCATCGTCATCTCCGCCATCGTCATCTCCGCCATCGTCATCTCCGCCATCCTCCTCAACTTCATCCTCTGTTGTATCTTCGGTAAATTCAGCTGGTTGTGCTGCTTCCTGATCTAATGTTTCTGCTACTCCTGGTGCGGCTATGAGCTCAAATGACCCTAATACTTGCCCGACCTGTGTTGATATAGGTAAACTACTAGCTGTAGCAGGTGTTATCGCTGCTTCAGGAGTATTGACACCTCCAGAATTACCTTCATAAAAGACAGCATACCCCTTTGTTGCCGTCGCGTTAGGGGCAGTATTATTTGTAGAAGTTAAAATGTAATAACCTGTTTTCGTTTCATTTGGAGACATAGCAGTAGTGTATGTCAAATCTGCAAACGTCGCAGGAACAGTTTGCAGTGTTTCGTTTGTTAGTGAATTAGTAAGGTTGACTGTCACATCTCTAGTCGCTATAATCTGCATGTTCGTATAGCCAACATCCGTAAGCTTTTGTAAATGGTATTGAGTCAAATTACTAGTTGGCTGCATTCTTGTATCCAAATCAGGATAGCGAATAATGTGTACTATTTCTTCTTGGGCTCCTTGACAACTGTTACTACCAGTAGCGTTATTTGCAGCGCTAGCTGCTTCGGGGGAAAGTGCTTCTGCCCCTTGTTCTTGCTCTGGACATAGTTGTGCTAGCAATGCATATCCTAATCTTGTCTCTTCTGACGACGCAGAACCTGTATTATTTATGTCTTGAGCTATCCAGCCGCCTGGAACCTGTATGCTAAAACTATCATCTGTACTTTGAAATAACGTTGCAGCTCCCGCTGTTGTTGTATTCTCAATTTCTCCAGGCCCAGTGGTCAGCTGCTGTTGTTGTTGAGCACTAATTACTGTAAAATTGGAACCTAAAAGAATAACAGCGATCGCTATTGCTGTTGCAGTTAGCACCTTTGTAGTCGCTGATACAGGAGATACGGGGCAGGACTCTTTCATATGACTAGAACAGAACGATAATGTGAACTAAAATAAGTTTATCGCCTTTAGGTTCTAGAAAAATATTCAGTCTATATAACTAAGTAGAAAAAGAGCAAAATCAAGCTCATTTGTCATTGAGTATATTTTCATCCTGCCCTTTTCTGTTTGTTGAAACACCTGTCTCTGAGTGTTTATTTGTTCATTTGAGATATTTAACATCGGTAAGATTATACTACAACGTCTTAAGAAGGAAAGTTTATTGAATGCTAGAATCTTGACGCATTACAAAAAGAAAGGGTTAGGCGCCATTTTTATCAGCGGCTGCGCCTGGCGGCCGATGCAATTACATAAGCCAGTCCTACAACTAGACCAAAAGCGAGTGGTATCCATACGGGGAACGCTCTTGGGTCTATAGTCTGTTCAAGGATGGATTCGAAGAAGCCCGGTATCATATTGCTGATGGGTTGTAAGTCTTAGTATATTAGATTTACTATTCCATATTGAGAGAAAGCGAATCATCAGAGAGACGTCTATACATTAAATTACCCTATGCAAGCCAGATATGATCATATATGAGGATGGAGAAGGAGATGCGCAAGTTCTGCCCCCGTTGTAAGACTTATCGAGCACAGTCCGTAGCTTTGTACAAGAAGGGGAGGGATAGAACAGGCGCTGAAGGCGCTCGCAGGCACGCTGAGGATAAGAAGGGATACGGCGGCCAGAAATTCCCCGAGCTTAAGAGAACTGCCAAAACTACCAAAAAAATGACTTTACGCTATACTTGTAAAACATGCCAGTACAAGACAATGAAGCAAGGTCTGAGGATTCGCAAACTGGAGATATGATCGAAGTAGCATGAAGCGAGAAAGCATGATGATGCCAAAGCCGAGGAGCTCATTTCTATCTGTTCAGTGCACAAAATGTGGCGAAAAAACAACGGTATTTTCGCACACCACCACCAATATAAGCTGCAAGTCCTGTGGTGAGCTTTTGGCAGAGCGCTCTGGAAGCAAAGCTCATATCCTTGGCAAAGTCTTAGAGGCGCTAGACCAGTAATTTTTTCGCTAGTTCTAGCTCTTCTTTCGTATTCACGTTTAACGCTATTTCCTTTCGATTCATAACCCAATAGTATTCTTCCACTGCTTCAGTGATAAAAGAAATGGTATTGAAAATGGTAATGCCCGAATGGCAATACTGATTCAGGACTATGCTTGGCTTTGCACCTGTTTTCTCTACAAATCCTTTTTCAACTACGATCGAAATCGCTGGCCCATGATCCTTCATACTACTACTGTTATCTATGGCATCAAGAATTTCGCTTACGATCTGAGAATTTAATAGCGGTAGGTCACTTGGAACAACCATTACCCTTCGTGGTTTTAATTTCGATAGCATATATGAAAGGTCATTTGAGTAGCCTTCGCCAGATGTCTCGATTATCTCAATGCCTTTTGATTTCAGTAACCCTTTTGTCTTTGGGGTATTAGGCGAGACCGCTGCAACAATACGATCAAATCGGTCTGAGTTGACCAAGGCTAAAATTACACGCTCAACCATTGCAACGCTATTTACCTTTAGCAATGGCTTTTCTATGCCTCCTGCTTGCATTCTGCTTGCTCTGCCACCACACATTACAGCAGCTATCAAAAAACCCATTTCACCTGAGGTATTGACGACAGAGACGATAGCACAATAAGAGAAGTGAGACGGGCTATCTCATTTGATGCTCCAAGTACATCTCCTGATAGGCCTCCAAAACTTTTACTAGAAATATACTTCAAGAACTGTGCAAGGACTATCGAAATGATCAGCGCAATAAAGCCTGCATAGCTGGTGGCAAACCATACAATTGCAATCATTATGCCAGTAGCCCAAATCATCTTGTACCTGTCCTTCATCGCCGCAATGAAGGGCGAACTAAAGCCTTCCCAGGCAGATATGCCTCTGTTGGCAAGCAGAACCATCACATACTTGGCTATAACCTCGGCAGTTATGATACTAGTAAAAACCGCCAAGTTGGATCCAAAACCTATATTGAATACAATTATCATACCTGCAAAATACATCACAAGGGTAACGACTCCTGCTGAGCCAACTGCAGGATCAAGCATAGCTTTATGCTTGACTTCCTTGCTGCCTTTCGCCATCAGGCCATCAGCAAAGTCGGCTAAGGCATCTGTATGGTGGACCCCTGTTAGTATCACAAGGGCTCCTGTGATCAAAAACCCTGTGAGTAGAGGATGTAAAAAATTAGAAATCCCAAGTGCCATTGCACCAATGATTAAGCCTATAACCAGGCCTGCAGCTGGGAATAGGTACATGTTCTTGGCAACATAATAGATGTCTTGGTTCTGATTGCCTACTGGCAGTATGGTCAAAAATCCAAGCACTGACTGGATAGGCTTAAGGAATGCCAAGCACAAGCCTCCACCAGCCTGCCAGATAGAGAACTGTCATTATGGGGACAGATACTATCAGGCAGAAAAGCAGCGTAGTGAGTTTCATTATCGAGATTGCTTTTTTGCACTTCTCAAGTGTAACAGGCTCCTGATTGTCGCCGAGTGTGTAGTGCCCTATTTTTTCAAGCCTAATGCACAATGCTCCTGCCATAGTAGCCATTGGGTAGCCAGCATTAGGACTGAATGTCTTGTCATGATCTCTCTGCAGAATGTTAAGCGAGTTTTTCCAATCGGCTCCAAGTATATTGGCCGCTATTACCATCAAGAATGCAGTCACTCTTGCAGGAACATAATTTGCAGCAGTATCGAGCCTAGCGGACATCCACCCGATATCCCTGAAATAATCGTCAGAGTACCCAACCATAGAATCAAGTGTATTGATTGCTCTATATGCAAAAGCACCCGCAGGGCCAAGAAGTGAATAATAGAAGATTGGACCCGTTATACCGTCTACTGTGCTTTCACTTATGCATTCAATAGTTGCAGAAAGGATATGTTGCTCGTCAAGGTCGTCGGTTTCTCGCCTTACTATCATTGACAAGTTGTGCCGGGTTCCTTTCAAGTCACAGGCTTCAAGGCTATTCATGATTGCTCTACTGTGTTCTTCCATACCTTTAATTGCAATCGTGAGTTTGAATATTATGGCAGATACTATAACAAGTGCAACCATGCTCACAAGATACCCGCTTGCAAGCACTAGAAGTTGAGCTGCTAAAGCTACTATGATAACGATTGAAATAACAAAGAGGGTTCCCTTGGCTTTTTCAGAGCCCCCCTTTAGCCTTGGCAGAAAAAAGCCGATCAGCTGCCCAAACCACGCCACGGGATGATATTTATTTGGCGGATCACCAAACAGCCAATCAATCCCAAGGCCAGCTGCAAGTGCTCCCAAGAGATAAAGCATTTAGAGTCCCACAACCTTTGACATCCTTGTCATGTCTATGTTCTCTTTCATTGCCTTTGCAATAAGATCTATCTGCCAATCCCATGATTCTCGAGGAATCTCTGCCTTATCAACCACACCTCCGACAAGAGAATCTTCCTCAGGGAGGTTGAACTCGATCTTAGGGATTATGCCAAGGATTCTCTTCTTTGTCATCTTTTGAACTTCTTTGATCGCTGGTGCTAAAAGTGTGACGTCCCCTCTGAACTTGTTTATTAGAAAACCTTTAACCAGTGCCCTGTGTAGAGGCTTTAACAGTTGTGCAGTGCCTACAATGCTTGCAAAACAGCCGCCTCTCTCTATGTCAGCCACGATTATTACAGGCGCTGCAACCTCTTGTGCAAGAAGCATGTTGGCAATGTCGTATTTTGCAATGTTGATCTCTGAGGGCGAGCCTGCACCTTCAATTACTATAATATCATTTTCACTCCTAAGACTGTCAAGTGCTTTTAATACCATTGTAAAGCCCTGTTGGAACACAAACTTCTCATAGTATTCCCTTGCATACATCTCAGAATAGAAGCGACCATTCAGAAATACCATGCTTCTATACTCGCCAAGCGGCTTGAGTAAAATGGGATTCATCCGTGGGTCAGGTTCTTTTCTTGCTGCAACTGCCTGTATCGCCTGTACCAGTGCCATCTTAGACCCGCCCAATGTTGTGAAAAAGTTAGAGGACATGTTCTGTGCTTTGAATGGAGCCACCTTGTATCCTCGATCTGAAAAAAGTCTGCAGAGTCCTACCGCGATTGTGCTCTTTCCTGCACCAGAGCTAGTCCCTTGTATCATAATGAGCTTGGCTTGCCTAGTCACAATAATCAAAAGCCTCCAGTGCTTTTAACAGGAGCATGTTTTCACTATGCTTTTTAATAGCTATTCTGATATATTGAGCGCCCATACCCGTAAATGTGCTGCAATCCCTTACAAGCACACCAGAATTCTTCAGTAATCTGTCTCTAAATTGTGTGGAATTTCTACCCTGTAAGTGAACAAGAAAAAAGTTTGAGTCTGATCTTATCGGGTGAAATGATTCTAATTTGTCAATATTGTCGTTCAAAAACCTTCGCTCATTTTTGATAAGTGCCCTTGCTTTTGATAGACATTTTCTTTCACGTAAGGCAGCCACTCCTGCGACCTGTGCAAGACTGTTTACGTTCCAGGGGATCTTGTTTGAGGACAATTTCTTTGCAAGAGTTGGGTTGCAAACGCTATAACCGACTCGTAGACCTGCCAGTCCGAATGACTTTGTCAGTGACCTTAGGATTACGAGGTTGTCAAATTCTGATATCTGATCAATCATCGTGTTAGCATCGGGATTATCTGCCAGCTCAATAAAGCATTCATCAAGAAGTATTTTTGTTGAGCTATCAATATTTTCGATTATTTTCATTATCTGTTTGGTGGCAAGCATGCCTGTAGGGTTGTTTGGATTGCAAAGAAATACTGCATCAGCACCTCTGGTTTTTTCAATAATTTTATCGGTGTCGAGGTCGAAATTATTCAGCGGTACAAATGTCACTTCTGCACCAACCTTCTGTGATGCAACTTCGTATTCACAAAAAGTTGGTGTCGGGATCACTACCCGCCCTCTTACAGAAGTAGTAGTATGTGCAAACCAATAGATGATCTCTATCGCTCCATTTCCTAAGGTAACCCATTCTGAATCAATTCCTAAATAGCGCGAAAGGCTTTTCTTCAATTCTCTGCACTCCGGATCGGGATATGTCTGCATAAGAGAGTTGGCGCTCATTTTCACAGCGGCTATTGCTTTTTTGGGAGTACCAAGAGGATTAATGCTTGAGCTGCAGTCAAGTCGGACAAGGCGAGGATTTACCGAGTAAATGCCGCCATGTGAGCAAGCTCCCATCGTCTTGCTCATTCTAACCTCTTCTCCCATTCTTTCAAGAGTTCATTGATGTAGACTATATTTAGAATGTTTTTGTACCTATCCTATTCTAATAGTTGTATCGGCCTAGTCCGATAATAAAAGGGTCAATTTCTTCCCTCAGAGCGCATTCTAATGACATCGAATGTTTGATTTTTTAATAAATAAAAATATTAATAAAACAACTCTAACTAATATTTTAGATATTAATCAACCAGTCATCAGAGCCACTGAATAACAATCTCTGACATTTTGATTATTGTTCCTACTCTTTTGGAGTTGCTGGCTCGCTCAGGCTACAGTATCATACATAACATTCAATTTTTTATTTATCAGGGTGCGCTTTTTGTCCAGAAGATATTCGTCTATTATGTCCAAGGCGGTACGGATATAGTCATCGGTTATCAATGAGGGTATGCTCAACCTATTTGTTTTTGGTAACAGAGAGTTTATTTTCTGCAAGAGAGCAAATTGCTTGTCTACATCCATTTCGTAGCGGCATTGCTGAATTAATGCAGATAAAAGATTGGGACGATTATTAGCCATACTAATAGCAATTACTTATACTCGGCATTAAATATAAAGATAATTAAAGTTAATCCTATAGACTCTATTCATCGTGCGCCGCTGGTAGAGCCATTGAAATAATCTTTCGATTATTCTTTTGTCCAATCTCTGCTCTCCAATATTATTTTGTCCAATCTCTGCTCTCCAGGTAATCAATAAGCTTCAACATTTCTTCTATTCTTGCTTGGCCTCCGATCTGATTTTTGCACGTCTCATAATGTCTTAGTAGCTGCTTGTCTTCTTCTACAGATATGCTATCTTTTTGTTGTATATCTTTGAAAAATACATCCTCTTTTGTAGTATGATCGGACACAAAAACCGCATACGATTTTAGGAATCGTGCAATAGGCTCTTTGTTGCTATTGATCCATTTGGTCTGATTATTATCTGCTGTTGTTTTTATCTCGCTGCTCTCATGCTCTATGAGTGCATTCAATTCACGTCTAAGCATATTTGCTATTCTTCTTCCAAGCTCATGCTCGATTAGGAATTTTCGAATATCTTCTGACAGTCCGTCCTTGTTTCGTGTTATCGGAAAGTATGCTTTTTCTTCCTTTCCATGGTGAAAGGCGTCTATAAACTCCTCAATAACAACAGAGATTATTTGAATATCTTCAATCGGTATATTCTCATTCCGATATAGTTTGTCAGAACATCTTTGGGCGATATTGCCTATTCTCCTAACGAGAAGATGTTCTTGCATTAGGTTCTCAGTAGAAGAGGACGCCATAACAGATATTGAATACATCTAGCATATTTCAATTTTTGATGTAAAAAGGTTACACCTAGGAATGCAGATTAGCATATTATACAATCATATAGGCTTATCAGAACCATATACACAATTTCAGAAGATCTGCTAGATCTACTAAGGATTTACCAGTGAATCCGCAGGTTGAGATAAGTATTTGGTAACAATTTGGGAGTAATGAACAATTAAGAAATAAGTAGTGTAAGTAGTGCCTTGCCATAACCCAAATGCAACATCTTTAAGCAAGCTGGTTTTAAAGCCCTGGAAGCGATGATGATGATGATCTGCAAGCGACCGTGTTATACTTCTATGGATGCATTTTTTACGTGTTGCAATTAGAGCACTTGTAATTTAATTTCCTAACGGATGCACTCATATTGGCATATGCTTCGAGACAATAATACCAACCATAAAGTATGAATATGTGTTGAGTAAAGTGTCCTAAGAATATGTCTACATCGTCACCATCGTCATATTTGGCCTCTGATTCTCCTGTTTCTCCTCTCCCAGACGAGGGAGATATTGTTATTGCAACTGTTAGAGATATCAAGGGTCATGGAGCCTATGTCACATTGGATGAATACGGGGGTCTTACAGGTTTTCTCTCGATAAGAGAGGTTGCAACAGGGTATGTGCGCAACATTCAGCGTTATGTAAAACCAAAGCAAAAGGTTGTTTTAAAAGTAATAAAGGTTAACAAACAGAGAAAAGAAGTAGATACATCGCTCAAGCAGATCACTGGTGAAGAGAGAAAGTCAAAGCTTATTGAGGTAAAAAGAAATGAAAAGGCCTCAGGATTTCTGGATTCAATTAAGGCAAGAGCAAACCTAAGCGATGTTCAGATGAAAGAAATTCAAGATAGCATTCTCCAAAATTATGATGACGTCTATACGCTATTTGAATCTGTGGCAACAAAAGGCATCGGAGATGCAACCAATAAGCTTGCTTTTGGTGAAGAGGTCCTGAAGGCAATAGAGGAGGAAAGTCACAAGATACGGATTCCTCAAAATGAGATAAGAGGAATCATGGAAATTTCCTCCAAGAAACCTGATGGGATTGAGATTATCAAAAATGTGCTTATTGATGCATCCGAAGGTAGCAAGGCAAACCCTAGTGCTATAAGTATTGCATATGTTGGCGCTCCAAGATACAGAATTGCAGTCAAAGCAGAGAACTTCAAAATGGCTGAGAAGGCAATGTCTCGTGCTGTTGAAAAGATACAGAAAGGAATAGAAAAAAACCATGGGAATTTTAATTTCATAAGAGAAAAATCGAAAAAGAACCTCTACTAACTTGGCCGTCCCACCGATTACTAGTCGACGAAGGGCCAACTTTGCCTAATTGATTAGAGAAAAAGCATATGTGTACTTTCCTCTCACTTTTCTTCGTGTGATATGGCTGATTCACTGACCCTTGTTGCCCAGTAAGGGGTACTAAGTACCAAAAATTTGTTAACTCCATCAGCATCTTTGAGGTCCTAAAAAGTTAGCTTATGCTAACATTATTGCTCTATAGCATTTTTATTAGTATTGGCAAAGGTTTATTACTCGAGTTAACTTATTAATTGTGCACAAGTAATGACTACTGTAAAAGTTATTGTTGCCGTGGCAATTGTAGCTGCAGTTCTGTCTACTGCATTTGCAGTCTCCGGCCAATCTTTTGTTGGCTTACTTGCTATTGCACAAGATTCTGAATTAAAAAAAAATACTATTGGGGGCCATACTGCAGGATATGGCTTATATGATACCAGCGGAGATGTTTTAGACCCAATAAGTAGTTCCAGTACTGTAAGCGAAGAAGTGGCCATAAACCCTGACAACTATCTCAGATCCTTTAACTACGGGCGGGTTTCCAATCTTGCTAACGGCTCCGCTGTGAGGGAATTCACTCTCGTTGCAGACGATAGACAGACGATGGAAATATCACCAGGTGTCTTCTATAATGTATGGGCTTTTAATGGTACCATACCTGGCCCAACTCTAAGAGCTACAGAAGGCGATCTCATACGGATAAATTTTATTAACAATGGCTCAAAACCTCACACGATACATACTCACGGTATTCACGAAGCAGAGATGGATGGTGTGTTTGAAATCATTAATCCTAAGGGAAGATTCACTTACGAATTTTACGCTGAGGCTTTTGGGGTATTCCCATATCACTGCCATGTCACGCCGATTGAGGAGCACATTTCGCATGGACTATATGGCGCATACATTGTCGATCCCAAGACTCCTAGGCCCGAGGCTGACGAAATGGTCATGATAATGAACGGCTTTGACACTGACTTTGATACTGAAAATAACTTCTATGCAGTAAACACCATCCCGTACTACCATATGCATCACCCTATAGAGATAGAAAAAGACAAGCTTGTCAGGGTATACCTTGTTAACATGCTGGAATTTGACCAGATAAACAATTTCCATCTGCACGGTAACCTATACCAGCTGTACAGAAGTGGTACGAGTATGGCGCCTGACGAATACACAGATATGGTGACTATGAGCCAGGGTGAGCGAGCCATACTTGAGTTTAGCTACAAGTATCCTGGGAAGTATATGTTCCACGCACACAAGACAGAGTTTGCAGAAAAAGGCTGGATGGGACTTTTCATGGTTAAGGATCCTGCCCAAACAGGAGGATCAGATAGTAGCAGCAACAGTAGCAGAATGCTAGAAACCAAGACAACATCTGGAGGTCTTAATACCTAATCATGGAAAAAGATGAAATTCACAGATCATCAGTATTACAACCGCGCTGGTTTACAAGTGCAAAAATGGTGGCGATTGCATTAGTTCCTCTAGCAGTTTTAGCAGCAATGATTGCCTTTATCTTTGGTCCAGGTCAGCAATTCCTTGGTGCAGGTACACCTCTTCCTGAAATCAGCATAGAGAGGATAGAGTTTCAAGAGGGTGGAATAATAATCGCGTTCGTACGCAATACGGGCCCAATCGATGTTACAGTAGCCCAAGCAGATGTCAATGACAGAATCCTGCCGGCTGCAATAGAACCTGGCGAAGAATTGCCGAGGCTTGCAGAAGCTAAAGTGATAATTCCGTTTTCTTGGAATGAGGGAGAGCCTTATGAGGTAGGTGTGACTAGCTCTGATGGCACAAGGTTCAGCAAGAGTATCGATGCAGCTGCTCCTGCTGCAAGTCCTGATGTGGAACAGGCAGCGGTATTTGCACTTATTGGAACATATGTTGGCATTAT
>JBQGBZ010000412.1:0-2661 GCA_052038215.1 Nitrososphaera sp. | reverse complement strand
TTGTTCTCTACTCCTGCTTTAGTAATGATTTCTTTTGCCTTTTCACTTGACATCTTTTGAAATGAAGCGGATAAGATTCCTTGAAGTGTGGTCTTTTGATTCATGAAATTCATTATAGCCTTCTTAAGCGTCTGTAGATCCATGTCTGCTGGATGAGGGAGAACTTCTTTGGCGGGTTGTGGCATGAATTCCGTCCTTCTTTCAAACCGGACCTTGCCCTCATCGGTTTCGTATTCGATAATAGCATAAGGATTGACAATGCTTGTTTGGCTAATGTATTCATTAATCTTGTTCTTTATGTTATTCCTTGTGATTGGAGAAAGTTTTGCATGGAGCACCGCCTCAACCTTGAAGCCAGAGTCATCGCCTATCTCGCTCTCTTCACCCTTTGTTGCTTTTTTTGCAAGTACTATTGGCTTATTTGTGCTGATATCTGTTCTAAGCGCAAAATGATATTCCACGCCTTCCTCAATCGATTTTGACCAGACCTTGAGCGGATGAATAGTATCTTTGGTGGAAAACGCAGCTATCATTTTGAGGCCCACACCAAACAGGCCACGCTGCTGCTTTTCAACGTATTTGCCTGATGTCAAGAACGAGCACACTGCAATTGGCACCTTGTCAGATGGTATCCCAATGCCGTTGTCCTGACATGTAATCATCCAGAGGTCATTTGACGCATCAAGCAGTTTAAGCGACAGCGATATCTTGGGCAGAATATGATCTGTCTCGCACGAGTCAAGGGAGTTTTCGATTAGTTCCCTCACAGCCATATATAAAATACGTTCAGTGGTAAAGCCTGCGAGCGCGGAATTATCGACAAAGAACTCCGACTCGGCTTTTTTATCATACCTCACCTTGCCTTTCAAGACTGCGGGCTTTGACTGTGCAGCTGCAACCTCTACAGTAGCCTTTTGCTTCAAAGTCATTCAGACTATTCGGTAACTTAATTTAACTTTTTATGAAAAATTTCTTGAGTTAATGGATAGAAAAGGTTAATCTGAAGAAGATCCCTTGAAAATTCTTTCTGCGTGTTTTCGAATTAAGGGCACTTTAATGTCACAGAATGATCCTCTATGAATCTTAAGCACAGGGAAAGAGACCTAGCAGCCTAGATATTGTCGTCGTCATTACCATGGGTGAACTGGTAGGGATTGTTCCTTTGATTCTGGTTCACAACTGCGATAGTGTTTCTAAGGAGATGATACATACTATCATGGCATGGGCATGCACACATCTTGGTCATAGTGGAGGAGTTTACTGTCTCTTTAATGATTCCATTGCACAATCCATGATCGTTCTTGACGCAGTCATCTGACTTGACCACAGATATTTTCTCAGTATTTAGTATATATAGTGAATGGAAATGGTTAAATCAACTTTATTCTCCTTTTCTTGCATGAAGATTTATTCTGAAAGCAGACCGTGGGGCAAATTTGAGAAATTCCATGAGAACAAACCTTGCACCGTCAAATTGATTTATGTCAATGCAAATTCTCGGCTCAGTCTCCAATATCACAAGAAGCGGTCTGAATTCTGGAAGGTAATCAAGGGTACTGCTAAGGTTGAGATTGATGGAAAAACGGTTATCCTCGGAGAGGGAGGGACGATTACGATCCCAAGGCAAGCTAAACACAGAATACTTGCGCTTGAGAGTGACTGCATAATACTTGAAATTGCATACGGCAGATTTGACGAAAACGACATTGTCAGATTAGAGGATGATTACCACAGGGTCACCGTGCCAAAGACTAGGGTAGCAGCTGCCTAAGCGAATATGTATAGGAATATCGATTCAAGATTCGGCCATGACAGAGCTCAAAATAATGAGCCAAAGAGTACAAGGGCTGTAAGCATAGTTTTGGCAAAAAGAGTAAGAGGATCATTACAAAGGCGGTGGATTGATGGTAGAGATTAGTGAAGGCTATTACCGTTCGAGCAGATACTATATCTCTGACAGTCATTTCCTTGATAATAACAGACATGGACACTTTTTTGACAATTACGCACCAATGGATAGCACTAGCTGGAATAAGAGGAGTACTTGAAGTTGAAAGTGAAGGCATGCCATAATTGAGGCTTGTAGATACCTTCAAGGCAAGTCTGGATCCCCATCTGTTCAGTCTTTACCGAAGATATCTTTATTCAAGGTACAAGGCAACGGATGAGCTTGCACAGGCAGAAGTAGTGCATGAGAAAGCAAAAGAAATTCTGCTCAAGATGACGGACAAGTTTAGGCAGAATGTGTCATATTTTGATCCCGGTGATCAGCTCGCAGTTGAAATTGAGAATCACAAACTGAAAAGCCCGGTTGGGATCGCCGCTGGGTTTGACAAGAACTGCGACGTACTTACTCCAACATCATATGTCTTTGGCTTTCTGAATCCAGGCAGTGTGCTGAAAGATCCTAATACTGGCAATCCTCAGCGACCCAAGAGTGAGGGAACAGTCAGGATTCTAGTTGACGACGAAAGGAAGGCAATAATTAATGCACAAGGCTACCCACATAAAGGCCTCAATTATTCAATTTCGAATTTAAGAGAATTCGCGGAAGGTTCAAGGGGCGATGCCAAGGTGCTGCTCAACTTTTCAGGCATTACTGACACCCATACTGAAGATGCAGTACTTGATTCCTGCAAAGAAATTCTAGTCAGAGCTGCA
>JBQGBZ010000411.1:0-1280 GCA_052038215.1 Nitrososphaera sp. | reverse complement strand
CATTGAGGCGATCTTTGCTTGCCCAAACTTTCTCAAGGATAGCATAATCATTGATGCACATTTTGCCAAAGTGATATCATACAGCTTTGCCGCCACTCAGCTACAAATGAAATTTAAAGATGGGGTGTTCACACGCAAGGGTACAGAAATGTATTCTGCACTTGCAAAATGTTGCGACTCTGTGGGGCTTGAGCATAGAGCCAAGACATTTGCATTAGATTCTCTCAAAATGATAATTTCTGCTGAGGCTACCATTCATGGCCAGAATTTTGATAGCGTTTATCTGCATGAAGCATCCAGCATTGACACCCTTGCAGACCTTGTTGGATGTGCAACAGCTTTACAAGATCTTCACTTGTTTGATGCCAAAATGTATTCTACTAAAGTGGCAATTGGTGGCGGCTTGTTAAGTTTCTCCCATGGTACCATCTCGAATCCTGCAAGCGCAATCCTTGAAATTTTCAAGAATAAACGATTCGTTCTGGTAGGGGGGCAAGCTGAAGATGAACTGACGACTCCTACCGGGGCAGCAATGCTTGTCAATTTGGTGCAGGGTAGTGTAAACTACTATCCTAGCATTGCACCTGAAAAAATCGGCTATGGTGCGGGCATAAAAAAGTTTGAAGGTTTTCCAAACGTAGTTCGTGTAGTGATAGGTACATCAGGTACTGTCTATGAAACCACCCGCAAGGATATAGTCTATCTGGTGGAAACAAACATCGATGATGCATCTGGTGAGCTAGTGGGTAACCTTATAGAGCAACTATCTGAAGCTGCCAAGGATGTGACAGTCATTTCAGGTCTTACTAAAAAAAATCGGCCGACCTATCTCATTAGGATTATATCAGAAAGCACACAGCTAAACAGCGTGCTTGAGTTATTGTTCAACGAATCTGGAACGCTTGGTGCTAGAGTGCAGGAAGTAGAGCGAGTTGTTCTGCCCAGGGGGATACTGACTATGTCGGTTAATATTAACGGCAATGTCTTTGATGTGCGTGTCAAGATTGTAAAGGATTCATCTGGACAAATAACAAATGTTAAACCTGAATTTGAAGACATTAAGGTGATCGCAACAAAGTGCCAAATACCTGTCAAGAGGGCGATGGATCAAGTCAGGGCAGAAGTTCTAAAAAAACTGGGAGAAGGATAAAATGGAAGCCTTTAACAAACTGGTAGACTGGTTCGCAAAGAACGGAGGTAACAAAGCAATAGTGGCGCTCTCTGGTGGAGTCGACAGTGCTGTAGTGGCGTTAGCTGCAAAAAAAGCACTTGGAGGTGGG
>JBQGBZ010000410.1:0-2319 GCA_052038215.1 Nitrososphaera sp. | reverse complement strand
CCTTGCAAAGGGCATCACCAGTATCTGTTGGAACATACCGTTTCGCTTGTCATTCCATATTATGCTGCCAGCAATCGTGCTGCTGTTCATCATGTTAAAGCCGATCATGCCTGCAGCCAAGTATGCTGGATATGGTACAGTAGTATTGCCCATTGGGACACCCTGATTCCCAATGAGTGCTGAATACGAATAACCCGCGATAAAGATGTAGACTATGGGAAATACGACTTGCCATACAAGGAAGACCTTGTCAATTGAAGCCACAATGTTCCGGTACAGCAGTATTGCAACAGCATTCACTAGTAGTCGCTAGCTCTTTTGAGCATTGCAGTATATTAACGATGATGAGTTGAAGCGGTTCTGTCAGATCGGCGTCGGACGCTACAGGCAATGCTTCTTCCTGTCCAATTCTTCGGAGAGTGTTTAATTGGCAAGTAAACGATGCGTCGCTTAAATTCCCAGAATTTGTCAGAAATCACAAAAAGCATAATGACAGCTTCATGCGTGCTTACCTTCGTTCGCTTGTGCATAGCTTTTTACAGGCGCTATTTCTGACGCTAGTCCTTTTTACGGTGGACCTAAGGAATATCTGGACAACCAAGAGCTGTTTATCATAACGTCCATAGGAACTACTACTTTCTGGATCATATTTTCTCTATTCCTGATTGCTCCTGATTGTTTCGTCGTACTCTCTTAGCATCACGTCATGATCCTACAGTTAACAAGTAGAAATAGTCAGGCATGACCTGCTAAGTTACCAGAACACATTTGCTACGACTTTATTATCAACTCCGAGTAGGTGATTTGCATGTCAGGTGACGATAATATTCTAAAGATGTATTTTGACGGCGTGACTCAAAGGATACAGGCAGAGATAGATTATTTGAATAATTTGATAGGTCATGCAGGCGAGAAAGGATACGCAAACGAGCAGGCTCTTACCAACCTTCTTACTAAATTTTTGCCAAAAAGATACAGTATAGGCTCTGGAATCATTATTGATTCCAAAGGAAATAGAAGCAAACAAGTCTATACTATTGTATATGATTCCTATTTTCACCCCGAACTATTTGCTCAAGGCGCGACAGTGCTTTTCCCCGTTGATGTTGTCTACCTGGTGATAGAAGTTAAGACTATATTAAACAAGAATACCATGACTGAAGCAATAAACAATATCGCTTCTGTAAAGCGGCTAAGCTTCATTCCTTCAACAAATGCCTTGGTTGATTCAAGCAAGTTAACACCTGACGGCAAAGGCTCATTCTTGAGATTAGAGAAAACAAGACCGCCAATGGGTGTCATTTTTGGTTATAAGGTTGATACAGAGTTTTCAATACCTATGCCTCTTGGGTAGCGTACATGTTAGACTTTCCCAAAAATGAAATGCCCGAATTGATATATGCGCTCGAAACCACTTTCTTTCATACGTTTCCTTGTGTAGACAGTAAGGATGAGCTTCAGAAGGGTAAGGGTATCTATCACTTGCATAATGGGGACAATAAGGTCATTGAGGCAGAACCGCCCGAATACAAGAATCCGACTGATTCAAGGATATATCCCGTTATCCAAGCAGGAGAAAAAAACTACGTTGTAGAGCCTGCGCGAGGCTTCTTGAATTTTCTAAAGAATGTATATCACTTATTGTCAATAAAATCAGTGATTCAGACAAGCATATTCAGTGCATATATGCCACATTCGATTTCAGATGCCTTCAATTTTTATTGAAGCATACGAAGAATTTGACAGGAAGAAGCATTGCCTGTAGCGTCTGACGCCGATCTGACAGAGCGTTGAAGCATAATTCATACTCTATGAGAAATTGGTCTTTCGCACAGTATCGGCGAATCAAAAATTGATTGATAATATCGACTAGATTTAAATAACTTGCAACCGAAGCCTATCCACAAACATATCATGATTGCTGAAGACATGACTGAAAAGAAGCTGCGCGGCTCTGGAGGTTACGCTATTGCAAGAGTAACAGACGAAGAGCAAAAGAAGGGAAACCTCGGAGGTCCAGAGCTGTTTTTGGCCGGCATTGGCAGGCTTTAAGAGGATAGGTTTGTGAAACATTATTGCAATAAATGTGAAAAAGCGTACGAAGGCTCACCAGCATTGGTATTTGAAAACCCAAATGAAGAGGTTGGAGAAGGCGTCACACTGATTGAAAAGGGTGAATACAAGTGCAAGACGTGTAATGCCACAATTGCACAATATCGCAAGTTCGATGCTCCTGCCCAGACACCGCAGCAGCAGCAAGAGCCTACTAATAATACTCCTGCTCAAGTATCCGACTCAAGAGTAGAAGAAAAGGAGAGC
>JBQGBZ010000409.1:0-3416 GCA_052038215.1 Nitrososphaera sp. | reverse complement strand
AGAGCCTGATAGACAGAAAGGCCCGGGAATAAATGTCGCTTGAAGGACGAAGAGCTAGAATTTTTTTACTAATAATACTGTTTCTTGTCCTCTTCTTCTTTCTCCTACCATCTTTTTATTGTTAGGAATAATGCTTTAGAGGTACAGAAGTATTGAGAGAGACTTCTTCGAGGATGTAATAGCTAGCCTTCTTGGTTGCTAAGAGTAAACTGCCTGCTGAATTTGTCCTACACTTATTCAAAATGAGCTCAAAACAATACCGTAGTTCCCTCACAGAAAGAAATGGACCGGGTGGGATTTGAACCCACGACCTCAGCAATGCCACATTTGCTGAAGCAGGAATTACTGTCGCTGTTCAATCGTAGAGACGTTTTCACTTTCTGTTAAAAAATACAACCATGCAATGTTAATTTAGGGTTATAATCTCAAGCTAATAAAAAATCAATATTCTGTGTTTTACATATTAAAATAGCACTTTACATACTAGATGATGACATGTCTGATAGTGTTCCCAAATGGAAACTTTCTGGCGACTGGTTCGATGTTTGCAAGTGCAACATACCATGTCCTTGTGAGTTTGCCCAAGCTCCATCCGATGGAGAGTGCCAAGGCGTGCTTGCATATCATATCAATAGCGGTTACTATGGTGAAACGCCGCTTGAAGGATTGAATGTGATAATGGTAGGCGGCTTTAAAGGCAACATTTGGGCTGGCGAAGCCAAGGATGCCGTAGGAGCCTTCTTTTTTGACGAGCGAGGTAATGAAAAGCAGCGTGAGGCTCTGCAGATGATATTCATGGGAAAGGCGGGCGGCTTCATGGCAGAATTTGCAAAGCTCGTTGGAGATATCCGAGGAATTGAGTTTGTTCCTATCAAGTTTGAGCTAGCAAAGGACCTCGCTTATTGGAGCGCAGAAATACCGGGAAAGGTTGTTGCAAGGGCGGAAGCATTGACAGGTCCCATGACTCCGCAGGGTAAATTAGTACAAACACTTAACCCGCCAGGTAGCGAGGTAGGACCATCCGGCACAGTTGCGACATGGGGCAGGGCTTTGGCTAACGAAGTGGATGCTATGGGTTTTAAGTGGGAGTGGAATGGGAGGTCAAGCAAGCACATTCCATTTGACTGGAGTGGTCCCTAAGTAGTTTCAGTGTCAATATATTATTATATATCAACACGTAGAGTAGCCGGACATTTACAGAGAGGTCATCATTATGACCAAATTTGTCCGACAATAACCGAAAATGAACCTGATTCAATGCCGTAGTTAACTAGATTGATAAAGATGGACCGGGTGGGATTTGAACCCACGACCTCAACTCAGTTTTCTAGTCCTTTTTCGCACGTACAAAAGAAGCTAGTCTTTCTTTTTTGCATTGGCATCATGGTGATTTTTCTTACTATCATGTTTGTTCTTATCGTCATCATTACCAGGTGTTGATGTATTTGTACCCCAATCAGGTTCTCTATCATCTGCGTCATTATCTGTTAGCCTCGTCACATCACTACCATCATCAGCATTCATGGAGTATATCTCGTCACCCTCTGTAGTATCTCTATTACTGGCAAATGCTATCTTTTCACCATCTGGAGACCAGCTAGGATACAAATCGTTTCTAGTGTCATCTGTTAGCCTAGTCACATCACTACCATCATCAGCATTCATGACGTATATTTCGTTGTTACCATCTCTAAAGCTGACAAATGCTATCTTTTCACCATCAGGTGACCAGCTAGGATGTGAGTCAAGTGGAACATCATTATCTGTTAGCCTAGTCAAATCACTACCATCATCAGCATTCATGGAGTATATCGCATTGACGTCCCCTACCTCGTCACCCTCCCCGATACTATCTCTATCGCTAACAAATGCTATCTTTTCACCATCAGGTGACCAGCTAGGCTGTCTATCGAGTGCATTATCATTATCTGTCAATCTAGTCTGGTCAGTACCATCAGCATTCACAGTGTATATCTCATAGTTGCCATCTCTATTGCTACTAAATGCTATCTTTTCGCCATCTGGTGACCAGCTAGGCTGTCTATCGAGTGCATTATCATTATCTGTCAATCTAGTCTGGTCAGTACCATCAGCATTCATGACATAGATTTCCATATTGTTGGAGCGATCTCTAAAGCTGACAAATGCTATCTTTTCACCATCAGGTGACCAGCTAGGGTCAAAATCATTTGCATCATCTTCTGTCAACCTAGTCACATCACTTCCATCAGCATTCATAGTGTATATCTCATAGTTGCCATCCCTATTGCTGCTAAAAACTATCTGCCCATTTGGTCCGGGGAATGCGCTAGCCCAGGCGCTTTGGTTGATTTGGATTACCGAAAGACTTGGCAGTAGTAGAATTGCAGAGATTGCAAAAAGAAAAGCAAATCTTGTAGAAACGTGAGAGAGCATTATTCCTCTTATTCTTCTGCTAACAATATTTGTCACCACTATATTTCCGCACAAAAAGGGTTTGTTTGCTGCAGTTGTTTTTACATTCAAATTAACGCATCCAACCCACGTTACTTGTCCTAATGTAAGGTGAACTTAGCTCAACTTCCGACTCTTGTCTTGCTTCTTCTTCTAGTAATTCCACCAAGCGTGTGTAGTGTAGCAGAAATTCCCTACCCTTTTCTGTTGTCCTGTATACTACTCCATCAGGCGACACATCCTGTTCAATAAGTCTCTTTCCAATTAACTCTCCGAGGTAGAGGTGTACCTGCTCATAACTGAGGTTTGCTTTGTACATTATGTGGGTCTTTCTTATTCCAGATGTGCCGAGGGCTAGCACATCGCCCATTATCTGAATTTTTCCCCTGTTGTTTTTGCGTTCAGACGTAATCATCATTTCTATATGTTCTATAGAGGATGGGTGATAGATTAGGGGATGGTGAAACAGGTGTTTCAGGCTTATTCGTTCCGCACGTTTTTATTTTGTATTGTAATGCAAAAGCCATAGCTGGTTTGTTGGTAATAAGAAAATATTAGCTATTTTATAGTAACTTTACTTAAGAATCTACGATTGTCAAATATCCCACCAAGAACTTATTTCCATCAGCCTCACCGAGGCATTGCTGCTGAATTTGTCCAACAATTATCTAAATTGAACTCAAGACAATACCGTATTTTACAAGATTGATAAAAGTGGACCGGGTGGGATTTGAACCCACGACCTCAGCTACAACGGCAGCAGGCTATGAATCTCTCTATCACCTTTTCGGCTACTCTATTGTGCATTTGATTCTCGGACTACGTTTTCTGCTTTGGACTTCTCTTGCGAACTATTTCGTTATCAATAAGTCTTCAAATGCAGGGTCAAATCATTTCTCTAATTGATAGATTCATCAAACATTTGATTTTTAGCCAGCTGTGATAGTTCAGGCAGCAGGTGTGGATGGGCTTACTCCTTTGCC
>JBQGBZ010000408.1:0-1000 GCA_052038215.1 Nitrososphaera sp. | reverse complement strand
AATGACAGTTTCAAACCGAAATTTTAATTACCAGCTCTCACTTGCCTGACATTATGACGGATTCGTTCCTCATCCGAAGTTGTATGGAGAAAGTCCTCGCCGGTGGCTCAATTACCTTTGAAGATGCAGAGGGTCTGCTTGGCACTGATGACATCAGGATGCTTGCCGATTGCGCTAATACTATCACCCGGACGTTTAATGGTGATAAGGTGGATGTGGAAGCCCTAGTAAATGCAAAATCTGGCAGGTGTCCGGAGGATTGCTCATTTTGTGCACAATCGTCGTTCTACGACACTGGTATCAAGAAATATCCCTTATTGTCGAAAGAAGAGTTGGTCGAAAAGGCAGCTAAGGCCAAGGAAGCGGGGGCTACAAGTTTCTGCTTGGTATGTGCCTACAGAGATCCGCCAGAAAAGGACTTTCAACATATCTGTGAAGCAATAAAAGAAATCAGATCCAAATTGGAGATCGAAGTCAATGTGTCTATGGGGTTCATAACGCTATCTAGCGCGCGAAAGCTAAAGAAGCTCGGAGTCAAGCGTTACAACCATAACCTAGAAGCTGCAGAGAGCTATTTTTATAAGATCTGCAATACGCACGATTTCTCGGACAGAGTAAACACTGCAAAAATTGTCAAGGAGGCAGGACTGCAGCTGTGCTCGGGGGGCATCATAGGTATGGGCGAAAGTCCCAGACAGAGGATAGAGCTAGCCTTCTCTCTTGCGTCTCTCTATCCTGAAGAGGTTCCGATTAATATTCTGATCGGCAGAGAAGGTACTCCCCTTGCGAGTCTTAAGCCCATAGATCCCCTCGAGGCAATTAAAACAATTGCAGTGTGGCGCTTTATAATGCCAAAAACTATTCTAAAGATAGCGGGTGGACGGGAGGTACATCTCAAGTATAATGATAGACTGGCTCTCAAGGCAGGAGCAAACGGTATTATCACTGGTGGATACCTGACTACGGGAGGAAATACGGCCAATAAGGACATCGCGATGAT
>JBQGBZ010000407.1:0-1900 GCA_052038215.1 Nitrososphaera sp. | reverse complement strand
GATACTAGAGGAGGCGGAAGCATGACTTTAGAAAATATAGAGACATCTGACATGATCCTGCGGCCGCCCACCAAACACGAGTACCCGCCAAATAGTGCAATAGAGTTTGATAGTATAGAAGAGCTGCAGGAGTATGTAGCGCGTGCACTTCATAAGGACACTTTATACGATATTTACAGAGATGTAAGAAAATACTACATGAAGGAGTATTTTGTTGATACTGCGCCACAAAATTCCTCGCTATTTGCAATTGATACAGTTACGTCGTATTTCCAAGACCAATTTTCGACCGTGCACTATGTCTGGCTAGTTGGCGATAACGGCTCTGGCAAAAACTCGATCCTGATAGTATACTCTCAGCTAGGCTATCGAGTTTTTTACATGACTGGCGCGTCTGGTCCTAACATCTGCGAATACCTTGGAACCGTAGAAGAAGGACAAGGGACGGTAGCAGAGGACGAACTTGTCAATATGGACGAAGATCCGCATAAACGACTACTGTATATGACGGGCTACGCTTCAGGCGCAAGCGTTCCAAAGATCCTAGACGCTAGCAGTTCAAAGAGCAGGGAGCAGAGATACTATCGATCGTTCTGTCAAAAAATGTCTGCAAGTGAAAATCTTCCATCGATGAAGTATTCGAAGGGGGTTCTTGACAGGGAGTTTATAATAAAGTGCGTCAAAGGATTTCCAAAATATAACGCAAAGGTGCTCACCAACCCTAGGATAAAGACTCCTGAAGTAGTCAGGCTTAGAAATGAACTCAAGACTCTAAAGAAGCGGCTTTTTGCTTTCAGGCTGGCACATTACAATGAAGTCGTAGAGGAGTTGCCGAAGCTCAACATTTCAGGAAGAGCTCTAGAACTCACAGAGTCAGCTATCGCTCTATTTTACAAATATAGGAAGACAGAAGAAGACGAAAAGACTTTCCAAGAGGACATACTTCCGACGCTCTCCTCCTTCCTAGGTGATAGAGTAAATAGGAGGAATGAGAGCTTTGAGGCGCGTCTGTATCCAATAATAAGAGGTATGGTCGAGGCTCAACGAGAGCAACAGCAACAACAACAAAAGGTCGAATTTGACAACGACTTAATCTATAACACGGTCAAGTCTGGCATGGAAGGCGTCGATATACCGGGAAAGGACAACAACAACGCCTTTTACATTAACGAGCCTTTTGCAATGCAAGTCACCCGTACAAAGATTCTGAAGACATTGAGAGAGAAGTTCGGCGCGCATACTACACCACCAATAATCCTTGATGATGGCACAAGAAAACGCGGACACCGTATCTCACTTGAAGCTCTCGACCGTGTGAAATCATCATATGAAGATGAATATGAAATACGTATCATTCAACCAGAAGATATGTCTGCACGGGCTGCACGGGCTGCACGGGTTTCAGATGAAGACACACATGAAAATAACAAGACCTCTAATAATGGAAAATCAGATTCGGAGACGTCTGCACGCTTTCAAGAGCCAAACACACACAGCTTTCACGAAGGAAATAAGTCAAATGACGAGGAGAAGGCAGATAGAAAGCTAGACCAAGACCTTCAAGAGCCGTCAGATGTCAACAATGAAGGCCTGAAAAAGAGTGACTCTGTCAGTATAGAACCCGCGCGACCCGCGCGACCCGTGCAGAGCAATTCTATAGAAGAAGATACTATTAGTGACATTCTACGAAAGGCAATGACAGGCCTCGATGGAAACGACCAGGGGTACTTTACCATGAACGACTGGAAGACTGTTCTTTTGTTCCTCCCAGTTCAACACTCTCTCTGTAGTACTGAAGAACGTGCTGAGCAGATACTCAGACAACTATTGCAAGAGAACAAGGTTGTAGAACTAGAGGAGGAGGAGACGAAGGATGGCGGCGGCGGCAAGAAGTATAGGC
>JBQGBZ010000406.1:0-8790 GCA_052038215.1 Nitrososphaera sp. | reverse complement strand
TCAATGCTACCTTTTCTTCAGAGCAATTTTGGCAATCCGTCTAGTAGCCATGTTTATGGAAGGATTCCAAAAGAAGCACTCGAAAAATCAAGACAACAAGTAGCTGCTCTGATTGGAGATGATGCTGATGAGATAATCTTTACCAGCGGAGGGACAGAGAGCAATAACCATGCAATCATCGGTACTGCACTAGCAAATAAGGAAAAAGGAAACCACATCATCACTTCAAAAATTGAGCACCCAGCTGTTTTGGAAACATGTCGATATCTATAGAGACTTGGATTTAGGATCACTTATCTTCCAGTTAATGAATATGGGCTCGTCCATCCAGAAGATGTACAAGCAGCTATCAGTGATGACACGATATTGATCACTATCATGCATGCCAATAATGAAGTAGGTACTATCCAGCCTATAGAAGAGATAGGAGAGATTGCGAAGAAAAAAGAGGTTCCATTGCACACAGATGCAGCTCAATCTTGCGGAAAGGTCGAAGTAAATGTCGAAAAGTTAGAGGTGGATCTTCTGACTATTGCAGGTCATAAAATATATGCACCAAAGGGTGTGGGCGCTCTTTATATTAGAAAGGGAACTACCATTGACAACTTTGTTCATGGAGCAGGACAGGAAAGGGGAAGAAGGGCGGGTACTGAGAATGTGCCATACATTGTGGGTCTTGGAGTTGCTTGCAATATTGCTAAGGACACGCTGTCAGTATTTTCTAGAGAAGTCAGGGCGCTCCGAGACGATCTTTACAAGAACTTGCTAGATGGAATCGATAATGAACGTGTAAAGTTAAACGGGCATCCAGAGATGAGGCTTCCAAATACCCTAAACGTGAGCATAGTAGGCGCAGTTGGTGAAATGCTCCTCAGCTCAATTCATGGAATAGCAGCTTCTACTGCAGCGGCTTGCCATTCGGGTAGTTTTGAACCCTCAAAAGTATTGCTAGCAATGGGTCTCAACAGAGAAGAGGCACTAGGAGCACTACGACTAAGTTTGGGTCGAGGCACTACTAAAGAAGAGGTGAATATTGCTTCGAGACTTATTGTAGAGCATGCTAATGAAATCTTGAAGGTGTAGAGCCGATAGGGATAATATTACTAAAAACGTTCAAAACATCCCAATTTCCATGCTGCTGCATTGCAATTACTCTATGCATCAATTATTTCTCACTCATATGTGTTCTCGCTACTATCCTTTGGTCCTTCTGCAGCTGTTCAAGCAACACTTCTCTCATCAGACTGAATGCCTTGACAATCTTTTGGTTTGATATGGCATAGTAGATGTTTGGACCATCTCTTCGGGTCTTGACGACTCCTCGCTGCCTCAGCACAGCCAAATGCTGCGAAACATGTGCTTGTCTTATGCTAAGCTTCTTTGCTAGAGACCCAACGGTAATCTCACCATCCTGCAGCTCGTTTATGATTCTAAGCCGCACAGGATTCGAGAGAGTCTTACATACTTCAGCATGAAGTTCAAAAAGCCTTTCCTGTTTCATAGGTACCATCTATATTTTCTATATTCGAATGTTTGAATATACGCAATAGATTTGCATACATACTCCTTTCTGTAAGGATAGAGGGTTAAAAATTAAGCACCCTATCTGACTCTTCGACAATCTTGAGCATATCCTTCATTGTAGAGAGTGGACATACAGCAAAGTGTATCTGGCGTGATTTGATGCATGTACCGCAAGCAAGCATGGTCCCGCTCAGTTCATTGAACCTCCCAAGCTGTTCCTGCACGTTGAACTTTTCACTTTTGATGTTTTCTATTTCAACGCCAGCTCCAAGCAGAAAGATTTTCACCTGATGCCCTCCCAAAATTGCAGTGTTTGAAAACCTAAGAGCATTCCACACTAGCTCAGGATCAGTGTTGCTGACAATGATACCTATCTTCATCTTTTATTATGACACCAACCTCTTCGTCCAGTAGTTACCCCATGCATCCTTTCTGTCTCTAAGTTCTTTGCTTGGCATTTGCAGGTTTATTACAGGTTTGGGCGTGGAGTAGAAACTACCTGAACCATATCCCGCGCTTCCAGAGCCTGTTTCAATGAAACACTCTCCAAATCCATCCCAGCTTCTAGTTTCGGTTCCAAGGACAGAGGAGGCTATATTGAAAGCAACTATTTCAGCCTGACCAAATGCAAATGTGGCAGCTTTTGGAAGCATCATTCCTGAAGGCAGTTTTATTGCAGCTACATCTCCAATAGCGTAGACTCTGTCATGCTTTGTCTGCATGTCCCTTGGGTCCACGGGAATCCATCCAGACGCAGCATCGGCTAGATCACTGCTACTCTCTCTAATAACACTGGGACTTGTATGTGGAGGTATTGCTATTAGCAGGTCATATTTTTCTCTGGAACCGTCCTCAAATACAGCCTCTTTTGAGATGCCATCTATTGTGGAGACCTTTATGTTACTGTGAAAGCCTATCCCTTTGTCGTTCAACATAGAAACTACTTGATTGCCTACCTCAGGACCTGCTATTGGCATTGGTAGTGGCTCAGGCGTGAATATCTGTATGTCAGTTTTATCACGCAAGCCCTTACTTCTAAGATAGTCGTCTATAAGCATGGCAGCTTCGTATGGTGCTGGCGGGCATCTGAAAGGAGTGCTGGAGACTACTAATCTTATCGAGCCTCCTCTAAAAGAGGATATGGCATCTCGAAGTCTCTTTGCATCTTCAAGTGTGTACATATGAAAAGCTGACTCAAAACCTGGAACCTTTTCTGGCGCAAGCTCTGCACCAAGTGCAATAACTAGATAATCGTATCCAAACTCGCCTAGGTCAGTCCTGACAATACCTTTCTTGACATCAATCTCACTTACTTCTGTATTGACAAATTTGATGCCTTTTTGGCTAATCTTATCTTTTGTAACTGTCACCTCTTGCTCTGTTTTTTCTCCTGTCATGAGTCTGAGCAATGAAAATCCCAAAACAAAGGTCTTTTGCTTGTCTAGGACAGTGATGCGGATTTTGTCTCCCAAAAGCTCTTTCAAACGACCCGCAGTAGCGAGTCCTCCACTTCCTCCTCCAAGAACAAGAATATTCTTATTCATATATTCACATATTTGAATATCTTAATATATATCTGTTGCACTAAAAGTTCTACACTGTGATCGCAGCAAACTTTTTATTTTCATCTGATTTTCTGTTGGGCTTTCCTTAGTATCTTCAAATATTAGGTTCTTAGAGGCGAATGTCATTTCTGCTTCTTCCTTTCTTGCTCTTTTTTCCAAGCCGCATATACCCACCATCAATAATCAAAGCGGAAAATCCTTTCTTGTTGAGTTCATCAGCACTGATATTACCCCTGTAACCTCCGTTGCAGTAGGTGCAAACTGTCTTTCCTTTTAGGTCATCTAATCCATCTTGTCTTGCTTTTCTTATTAGCTGTCCAAGTGGTATATTGATAGCTCCTTCAATTATTGCACCACCATCCTCAGCCACTTCGTCTGCTTCTCTTACATCAATAAGGATAAAATCGTCTTTCTTCTCTGTAAGAAGTTCTTTTGCTGTTATCTTGTCTGCCAATGGATCACGTTGCATCTATTTGCAATTTGAGGATTTTGATATAACCGTTGGATGAAGATCTTGCACATTTTCTTTCGAAAATTCATGACAAAAACGCAATATCTCTCACTATCAAGGAGCAGCCGTCTTCAACACAGACGGGTACTTGAATTATAGAGATTCAAGAATTATTTGTATTAGGAAGCTACAGCTATGTTGTATTGACTCCAGATAAAAAGCCAAACAAATTTGCTCTGTTAGCTACATACGATTTCTGACGTCCGCACGAAAATTGCTTCTGTATATGAGCCTGCGGCTTATGTCCGACAATTGTTAAAATCAAACCCGAACTAATACCGTATTTTACCAGAATGATAAAAGTGAATTATGTGGGATTTGAACCCACGACCTCATTTAAAGGGTTCAATTTTTCTAAAACAATCATGAATTGTTGGCTGAAGTTAAGTTTAGCTTACCTCATTAAATGTTGATGATGACTACTGTTGCTGCCATCGTTGCTGTTACTAGTGGTGTTGTCCGTACTGCCGCTATCATACTCCCTCATTGTATTATACATTTGAACTTGCTCCAGAGTCAAGATTTGGACTGTATGCAAATGGGTAGACAAATGAACTAGTCTAAGTTGGTCATACAGGTCTGCGCTCTTATCAAGCATCAACCTGAGATTTTCTTGAGTTATTGTCTTGTTAGCAAACGCTCCATCCATATCTCGCTCTATATCGATAATTGCCGCTCCTATACTCTTTGCATCGTTAGACATATTCTGATAGATGCGCTCGATTTCCATTCTTTGCCCGTCAGTCAATTGAAGCTCCGATGCCAAATCCAAAACATGTCGAGGACCAGGATCACCATTTAGTTCTGCCAGTTTTCCCATCCCATCAAAAGCTTCACCTGTACCATTTTGAAGTGATTGAACATCCTCATCTGAAAGTGATTTGATGTCTCTCATTTCTTGTCCAACGTATGGAGAAATTTGAGAAGAATTCATATCTAGAGAAGACGTGCTATCAGTATCATCATTTAAGTGATTTTCCATTGTATGCTGCTCCGCAATTTCAGTGGCTACATTTGTAGTGCCATATATCGAACCAAAGCTAAAGAATGCTCCAGAGGCGAGGATAGTACTCAAGACGAAGGCAGATAATAATCCAACTTGATGGTTGGTAATCATTATGGACTTGCTATAACAAGGTAAGTATAATAATTAGACAGTGAAACCACTGCTAGTAACTGAAGGTAGGGTTAGTAGGTAAGAAGAGAGAAGATACAGGGAAGGAATAAATACACATGCTAGGACAAGAACACGGCTTTGATTGGGTCAAAGAAAACATCAAACACTGTCCAATTAGCAACTCCATAGATCTTTTAGGAAAGAAGTTTGCAATCTTGATACTTCGCAACATGATAGTCTACAATCAGAGACGGTTTAACCAGTTTATGGACACTATTGATGGAATAAATCCTAAAACTTTGACTGCCAGATTACGCGAGCTTGAGCGAAGTGGTTTAGTCTTGCGGAAAGTATATCCAGAAATACCCCCACGAGTTGAATACTTTCTTACTGAAAAAGGATTGGCATTAAAGCCATTACTGGAACAACTGGCTGCATTCTCGATACAAAACTATCCTGATCAGGTATTTCGTGGAAAATATCAATCATAGAGTTAGAATGCAGGGTATGGATTTGGACCCGTATTGGTGGAAAGTAGCTTTTACTAGCCAAGGAGAATAAGCTAGCAGGAAGAAAAGCAATCAATTATTACGAGTAGTTATCATGGTTAGAACTGCTCACTATCACACTGGAGAGGCAAATCTGACAGAATTTGAGCCCTCGACGTTTACCTCTTGAGGGCAGCGGTGCCATTGTCATTTTTATGCACCTCGGTAAAATAGCTATAGGACTTTAACTGCTTCGGTCAACTTTTAAGCTGGCATTTAAAGTTGTAGGGGAAAACGGAGAATCTAATTATAAAACCTTTATCTATTTTGGGTTAATTCAAGAAACGGACCCTTACTTTGATAGTCAATGCCAGTGTGGCGGAAAGAGTAGTAAATGATATTTTATCTTCTAATGAAGGGATTCTTTCTGCAGGCGTAATTGATAAGAGTGGAAATATCATTGCCAATAAATCTAGTGAATCTTTTGCAAAGCGATTTAGTGGAGCAAGCAATCTTGAGCGGAATGGATATAGTGGAACTTTAGCTGTTGCAGCTCTCAGTGTAGCAACTGAAGTAAAAGATGTTTTTTGGAGAGCCAAAAGCCTTAATCAATATTTATAGAGATTGTAAATTGATGTTACTGCCTATGCCATCCTACGATATCCTGATAGGATTGGCACATGAAAGCTCAGCTAACGCAGAAAATCCCACTTTTGCTAGCCAAATAGAAAGATTAGTAACACATGCCATTGGACCTCACTAAACCTTTGATTCTCTAAAGTAATCTGATTGAGAATGAAGAATAATCATTAAACTTAACAGAAGAAGGACTCAATGAGCGAGAACTAGCCCAGCAAAAAAAGACAAACCGCGATTAATTTTTTGTCTCTCTGTGTGTGTATATATGCTATTCCTTCACACCAACCGCTAGAATTACCCATTCTCCAATACAATGTTTCTGTTACCTCCTGAAGAAGCGGCAGCACAATTAGATAATAGACTGCAAAAGAGCTAAGGTTTTAGAGTGGTGAGAGAAAGACAGGATAATATTCCTTTGCGAGGCTAGTACATATTACTCACACTATAGAATCTTGTTGAGTGTTCTTTCTTTTCTCATTATTCGAGGAACTCTTTTATCCTTTATTTTCATCCTGAGAGCACACAAAAAATGAAGACTCTGAATGATACTAAGAGAAGAAAAATACATCTACTCTACAATACATATCTTACATCAGCAGCAACAATCTTCACACTGGCAATAGTTTTTGCATCGACAACTATTAGTCCAGTATCAGCCTCTACAACTGGCAACGCCACTGATACTGCATCGTCGTCAGCATTAGAATTGTCAGCTCAACCAGTCTGGGATGAACGGGCTACAAGTACAAGCGTTACTTCAATCAACGAGACACACAGAGTAGCAACATTCATTGGAAATGGTACGATGACAGTACCAGACACTGGAGAGACTATCAACATGACTAATAATGGTACAGCTTTCATCTCCTTTGTGCCAGGATATACGGAAACTGTTAGCACTTATGGAAGAGAGTATGTTTTCTCAGAAGATGATAATGATACTACAGCCATAACATTTAATGAAATTATACGGTACAACCCTGAGACCTTTGAAGGCTCAGGACTTGTAATAGCAGTGTTTGATAATAATGCAACAGGCAGTCTTGCACCATTTAACGGCATGATGGTAGTGGGAACACATGAAGAAGACCCAAGTACTCAGGCGGCTACTATAAGATTATGGGAGTGGGAAAGTGGGATACCAATACCAACTATGACCAGTGCTATCAATTCTACTCTTGAAGAGTCATCTGCACCTCCTCCAATGGAGACCTCAACAGCAGAGGATCTTACTGCTGATGATTCCACTGCAACAACGACAATTCCAATTCCTGATGAAGAAGGAGAAGGACAGTAACAAACAACTACAATAATACCACCTCCAGCGCCGCTGCTGGAATAATGACAAGGATAAACACATCAGAGCTGGTGGCAATTAGATGTTTTTGCTTGCCCGACTGTTTCTATTCTATAGACGAAAAGGATGGAAGATAGCAAACAAGGCTTGTCCTATTGAGTAACCTTATAAGATTCCCTGAGGATTTCGTTTCCCTTGTTACTCAAAAGTAGGAGTGGTTAGTTGCAGCATGCAGACAGACAACAAAGCACCTAACCTTGAGCGTCCTATGCTTCGCATGGGGTCAGTTGCATTTCTTGCAGGTCTTGTTATTATCATTGTATCTACTCTGTTTCATGCCTCCAGCGAAGACCTAATGGATAATCCAGTTGTTTTTGCAGTATATGCGGAAAGTGATACCTGGATAGCTGCCCACATTGGTCAATTTGCAGGTGTTGTGTTAGTTTTTGCTGGTGGGTTTGTAGCACTCTTTCGGTTACTTGTGAAGTCAGAATCTGGCATGGTTTCAGCACTAGCATGGTTTGGCTTAGTGGCAGCAATACTCACAGCCAGCACCTTTACCATTCTACAAGCTGTTGACGGGATTGCACTCAAGATAGCAGTCGATACTTGGTATGCTATTCCTCTTTATGCCGCAGATAGCGAAGAAGAAAAAGCAATCTCCTTTCAAGTCGCAGAAGGAGTTAGGTGGACTGAGGTTGGTATCAATAGTTATAATCGTATTTTACAAGGTGTAGTTGCATTAATCTTTGGTGTTGCAATAGTAAAAAGTGCTCTTCTTAGTAGGTGGATTGGAACAGTTGGGATTATTGCTGGGGCTGCTACGGTTATTGCGGGTGTAGGTGTTGCATATGTAGGGTTTGCACCTCTACCTATTGTGGGAGATGTCTCTACATTCATTTCCTTTGCTTGGATAGCAATCCTTGGTATTTTTCTGTGGAGAAAGACAAGTGCAAAGGAGGTCATTAGCAGGTAATTTATTAAAAGAGAGAGAAAACAGATATTGCCATCAGATGTCGGGTCAATACCTTTACCAATTTGACGACTTAACTCACACTCAGGACAATGCTCTTATTAACACGAGTTTTCTAAATACATATGATAGTACTTGATGAGAGTTGCAGCTCGAAAAGTCATAAAAGCTCGTAAGGACTATCATACTTTGCTCAAGCTCGTTAGGCAAATCCTGGCATCCATTACCGTGAACTGTTGAGAGTAAGCGGTCTTGGTTACGGTACTCTTGAACGTCAGCTTACACTGTTAGAAAGACTCGGCTTACTAAGGACATACAGAGCAGGCGGTTTTACACGATATTATAATCCAGATGTACCAAAGACCGACATGGAACTACTCTACTATCTCAGACTACGAGCATATCGAGAAATTATCCGACTTTTGCTTGACGATGATGCAAGTGACGCATTTACAATCCAAAAAATTGCGCAAATGATTGGCAAGGCTCCTTCAACAGTATCAGTTCAGCTAGGGAGATTAATTGACCACAAAGTAGTTAGTTTTGATAAAAAACGTGGCTGCTACACTCTAAATAACAAGCAGACAATCAAAAGACTCATTTCAAAGTATAAGGTTTAATGTTTTGATGCATGTGAAAACTCATTCACACCATCTGTATGCCACTATTTAGTGGC
>JBQGBZ010000405.1:0-7980 GCA_052038215.1 Nitrososphaera sp. | reverse complement strand
CTCCAAGCTCCATGCACTTATCCATCTTGTCCTTGTTGCCTGCAGTCGCAATGACTGTGCAATTGTACAATTTAGCAATCTGAATGCCCACCATACCAACGCCTGAACCTCCACCCATAATGAGCACGACTTGGCCTGGTTTAATCTTGGCGCGTCCAACTAGCATATGCCAAGCTGTCATGCCCACCATAGAAACTGCTGCTGCATCATTAAACGAAACGTTGTCTGCAATCTTGGCAACATTGACTTCCGGAAGGTGTGTATACTGAGCAAATCCTCCCCAGAGTGGGCCTGTTTGAAAACCCCAAATAGTCCTTTCATTGCAGTCGTATTCCCTACCTGATGTGCATTCATAGCACACTCTGCAGCTCATGTTGGAATGCGAAACAACTCTATCGCCAACCTTGATTTTTTGGACATCAGGACCAACTTCAACAACGGTTCCAGCTACATCGCTTCCTGAAATATGCGGAAGTGGTGTCTTGACGGGTTCGCCCCATATAGCCCAAAGATCGTTATAGTTGTAAGATGCCGACTCGACCTTTATCAGAACTTCAAAAGACTTTATCTTTGGAACATCGAGATCTTCAATTTTGACGATCTTTGTCGGATCCTTATTGTACTCTCTAAATACTGCTGCCTTCATACAGGAAAACAAGCACGTTCCACACTTTAAATAGTTAACTCGTGATCGAACTGTTGAGTATATATAGAATAGCTGAGTGTTTAGCGCCTTTCAAACCGAAATTCTTTCTTTGGCTGCTGAATACGCAACAGTAGTTGTCTTAATTCATCATCAGTTAGCGGGCGGTTGATCCTGCCGGAAGAAGCTGCACTGATAAGGTAATTTTCAACAGTCAATGCAAGATCGGGCTTGACAAGTCTGATATTCATCAGCCGCTGGCGTGCCTGAGGATCGAGTACTACCTGCAAGACCCGTTGGCGCATGGCCGCAGCCTCGGCTTCACGCCTTCTTATTTCTTCATCATTTGGTTGCGATGGTGGAGAGACAGACATAGTCTTATGCGTAGCGTTGAAGCTGCGGCATAGTCTTGACGAGCTCTTTATGGATTTCAGTAGCCAGTCTATCCATTTTTTTCATTCCTTCACTTGAAATTATTCTGCCCTTGCTCTGCACCTTGACAATGTAACCGGATGTTTCCAATTGATGAAGAGCATTGCGAATGATAGCACCACTAGAATCCCGATGGTGAGCGAGGTTGTATCCACTCTTTTTCCTGCCGCCGTAGGCAACTTTCAAGTCGGCGACTCCAAGAGGACCATGAAGATAAATCTTCCTAAGTAGTGAAGCGCAGCGGACGTACCACCAATCTCTATTTTGGGGTATTCTTTGTACATGCGAGCCGGTCTTGACAAATTGCGACCAAGTCGGGGGATCTATTTTTTTGTCCTTCTTCAGCTGATCAGCCAGTTTGGCTATGAGCTTGTCAGCAGGAACATCATAAACCTTGGCCATATAGTAGTTCGGGAATTTCCTTAGCCCCTATAAATCCTTATTCCACATCAAGATTTTGCGGTAGATATGATCACACTTTAAGCAGGTAATCCTCACAGCTCTTGTTTTTGCCCTCCCTACCCGTATCCTAGAGCTTCGACCGGGTACTATAAAGGCCTTGCATCTTTTGCAATAGAGCTGTCTTATTTCATAGGGCAGGCGTATACGTTGGTGCATTGCTATCTTTTTGGCTTGCTGAGCCTGTTTTGAGGCAAGATAATCATCCCTCTCATGCAAGGCATTTTGTACAAGCACGTCAATATGGTCTCTTGCAATTCGCTTAACTTTTTGCTGCTTCTTCTTCTTGCTCATGCCTATACTGAGAAAAGTAAGTAAATACCCGTTTGATAAGCATTGATAACTGTTATTTAACTTAAAAAACTATTTACTTTTATTGGCAACACTTGATGAACTGGAGGAGCTTGCAAAGAAATACGCAATGCTCAAACAACAAGAGAATGCCAGTGAAAGTGACAATGTGGAGCTTGCCCGCTTGGCTATAAAGATCATCGATTCAATATCATCTGTGTCCTTTACTCTTCCACTTGAAAAAGATGCATTATCTAGTGAAGGAGCCACTACCTACATATACCAAAAAAATGCTACATACCCTGCGATATTTGATCTTATTGCAGAGGTTCTTCACATAACAGTGCCAATAGAGATCGACCGAGTAAAATTTGGGCCAGGTGAAATTTTGGTTGCTGCCCAAGATAAAAGAGAAGCAGACATTGAGCTTGAACTGTCTACAAAGGAACTGCAAAAATTAGTATATGCTAGAAGGGCAGAAATATTTACAAAACATGCTGGCGCCGCTCCTTAGTATAGAGGGATATGCAGCGTGCATCAACTAGTACTATAACCCTGATCATTGCAGAGACTGCGCTTGAGACAATTCCAGACGAGATTGCAGTCCATGCCGCCGTAAGAAATCACTCTCGCAGGCTGCAGCAGAAATCATCTGAAATCCTGCTTGATAGGAGCTATCATCATGCCGCAATGAAACGACTGCCAAATAGCTTGAAGCGTGGCAGACCTGATATCGTCCATTTTTCCCTAATGGAAGCTCTAGCAACCCCTCTTTTTATGGAAAGAAAGCTCAAAGTCTATGTTCATACAATAAACGACAAGATAATCACCATCGCAGACAATCTGCGCATACCCAAGTCATACTTTCGTTTTGAAAGATTGATGTCTAGTCTGTTTAGAGATAATATAATCAAAAGCAGCGAGGGAAGAATTCTAATGGAATTGTCCAATGGCACATTTGCTGATCTGGTTAACATAATCAATCCCAACATAGTCATTGGGCTATCAACTGTGGGCGTCCAAAGTAAAGCTCAGAAAGTAGCTGAAAATGCTTCAAGCGTGGACCGTTCCTGCATTGTGGTAGGTGGCTTTGCAAAGGGTCACTTTTCAGAAAACGTCACTAGATATCTAGGACCTACATATGCTATTAGCAATATTGGGCTTGAGGCACATGTAGTAATCGCAAGGATATTGTATGAGTATGAAAAGTTAGTTACTTGAAAAAGGCATCGACCATAAAGGCGATGAACAGAGCAGTTAGATAAGGACTTGAAAACTTGAACACAATCCATGAAGCTTTCTCGCTTGGCTTGACTAGCAACCAAATAGAGAATGCGACCATGGCTACACCAAAGGCACTTGCAGTAACTAAATAGATCAGGCCAAAGTGGTTGAAAAAGAAGGGAAGCACACTGAACACCACCATCATCAAGGTAGTGCCGGCAATCATCCTGACAGAGAACTTTTCTGAAGACACAACTGGAAGCATTGGTACGCCGGCCTTGGAATAGTCCTTTTTGACGTGCAATGCAAGGCTCCAGATATGGGTTGGAATCCACAGAAAAACAAGCCCAGCCATCACAAGGCCTATCTCAATATTTTGAGTCGTTACAGCAATATACCCTATAAGTGCAGGAGCGCCGCCTGAAAAGCCACCTAATATGATATTTGACTGGCTTCTACGCTTGAGCCATTTGCTATATACTATGATATTGTCAAATAGGCCAAAAGCCATCAAGCCAAACGCCCAGATATTGATAAACCATGAGCAAGCGAGTGAAATTGCTGCCAATATCAGCCCAAAGATCAGGGCATTCTTTGGAGCTATCCGCCCTGATGGTATTGGCCGGTTCTTGGTGCGCTCCATTATTGCGTCAATGTCGCGGTCGTTGTATCCAGTGAGGGTATCAGCAGCAGCAGATCCAGCGGCTACACCACCTAGCAGGAGCATCCATGTTAACAGAGATATAGGTACATTAAATAGAAATGAAGCTGTAAGTGCCGCTCCAAATGCTGTGAAAACTAGTAGATACCAGATCTTGGGCTTTGTAAGCTCATAATAATCCTTCAGTTTATTGCCAACGGTCATCTGGCGAAGTATTGTCAATTGCTTGGAGTCGAGAGTAAAGTGAATTATTACTTATTTATATCTTCAAGCCTTTTTTCTACTTTGTAATCGATGGAGGGTACGCAAGCTCACGACTTGTCTTGCGCATCTCAATGAATGTTTCTGTCTTTTGCACTCCCTCAATGCGTCCAATCTTTTCTGAGATTAATTGATGCATCTCATCAAGTGAGTGAGCATTCATCGTGACTAAGATATCGAATCTGCCAGTGACTTCAGCCACTTCTCGCACTTCGGAGATTCTAAACAATTCATTGAGCACATTGTCTCTTAGTTTTGAATCCATGTTAATACCGGTGAGTGCCTTGACGCTAAAACCAAGTGCCTCATCATTTATGATAATTGTAAATTTCTTGATAAGGCCTCCTTTGACTAAACGCTTTATCCTACTATAGACTACTGATGAATTGACGTTGATTTTCTTAGAAAGTTTTGGAACAGATATACTTGCATCTTTTGAGAGCTCGCTTAAGATTTTGATATCTAGATCGTCAATTCTTCTCATCCAAAATTCAATGAGATCATAAGGTTAGGGGTTAATAAACGTATAAAGTATTATCAAACTAAGAGACCAATTCCTAAATTTTAATAACAATAAGGTCAAAAAATTTCATAATCAATATATGCGTATTTTAGTTGTGGCATCCATTCTCAAGACAGCAAAAGAATTATCCAGCTAGACTTTTTAGCAGTAAGGCACAACTACTCCATATCGTTTATCGACGCTTTTTTTGGTAAAGAAATTCCTCTATGCTATAAGCAATTACTGTGTGTGTATTCAGCTAATTTCAGCCACATTCTTGCTCTCAAATGGCGAAAGCTCACGAAGCTCCTTTATGGTACTTGATAGAATGTCAATTGCCCTGTCGACTTCATATTTTGTGTTATGCAACCCAAGACTGAGCCGAAGCGAGCCGGTAATTTCTTCATATGAAAATCCCATTGCTTTTAGTACATGCGAGGGTTTTTGCTTCTTAACGGAGCATGCAGATCCTGTTGAGGCAGCAACACCATGTTCATCAAGTTTGATTATCAAATCTTCACCATTTACTCCAAAGAATGTAAAGTGTGCATTGTTTGCGATCCTATCATTGTGCAAACCATTCAGTCGCGACCGTGGTATTTCCTTTAGCACACGCTCGACTACGTAATTTCGCAGGCCAGACACATAATCTTGGTATTGCATAATCCTTTTGTTAGCAAGATCACAGGCTTTGCCAAAGCCAACAATGCCGGGAACATTCTCTGTACCTGATCGCAGATACCATTCTTGCCCTCCGCCATGAATTATCGGCGATATATTTAGGTTGGATCTAATGTAAAGAGCCCCTACCCCCTTGGGTCCGTTTATCTTATGGGAGGAAAGAGACATCATATCTACTCCAAGGTTCTTAACATTTATCGGCAGTTTTCCTGCGGCCTGTACTGCATCAGTATGAAAAAGTGTGCCCGTCTGATGTGCGATTTCGACAAGCTCTTTAATTGGCTGGATTGTGCCAACCTCATTATTTGCGTACATAATGCTGACAAGTGCTACATTATCTGAGATTACGTTTCTCAGTTCAGAAGGCCTAACAAATCCATCTCCTGTCACGGGCAGATGAATAGTCACAAAGCCTCTGTCTTCCAGATCTTTGCACGGCTCAAGCACTGCATCATGTTCTATACTGCTCGTAATTATCACATTCCTTTTGGGTGTTTTGCTTTTGACACGCATGGCTGTACCCTTGAGAGCAAGATTATTTGCCTCAGTCCCTCCTGAAGTAAACGTGATTTCACGAGGGGATGATGCACCTATCATTTCTGCAACCCTTTTTCTTGCAAGATGTATCGCTCTAGTTGTTTCTCTACCAAACTTATGAATAGAGGACGGGTTACCATATCGCTCCTTTAAATAGGGTAGCATTTCCTCAATTACTTCATCCGCAACTGGAGTTGATGCCGCAGTATCAAGATAAATGTATGAGTAATATGGGTCGTCAGTCATACCTATCTTTATCGGGTTACCCCAGATAGATATGTTACTTTTGATAGCAACAATCCCATTATTTCATACATACATACATACATACATATACATAATTCGGCAGTGATTGGGAATAAGTATATTCCTGATGATGATTGTCAGTTGTTGTTGAAGCTATAGATATTAGCGGTCACATATATGAGGAATATTTTTGTTCTCATCGGCTCATATCATTTGCAAATATACCCTCTCTAATAGCGCTTGCAAGGTAATCAACCCTCGATTTCACTAGGGGATGTATTTATCGGGAAAAGGATAGAGAGTCACATCTCTTTTTTTATATTATTATCCAACATCGCCAAATGCGCCATTTTGCAGCTTCCATAACTAGGATGGTGTGTTGGAGCGTTAGGCAGCAGGTGGAGATTGGCTTACTCCTTTACCGAAATACGCTTTGACGTGCGGTCGATAGAGGTAGTAGAGGATTATTCCGCTTATGATAATGCTAATTATTCCACCATAATTGCCGGCAGTAACAAGTGTAACTACATTCCACACTATACTAATAATTGACAAGATTATGGCAACAGTCCAAGCCCATCCCATGCCTTTCAGTAACCCATAAGCTACAATAAATGAGACAATAGCTATAACAACAAGTGTTATGCCAAATGCAATGCCTATCCCTCCAAGAAAAGTTTGAAAAGCCATTGGAGAATCAGAAGAAGGAAGAGGAGGTATAGGGGCTTGTCCATCAGTCAGGTTCACTTGTATCTCAGTTTGATTCAAGTCAGGTGGGGGAAGTGTAGGCAATATGGCTCCTAGAGTAATAAGTCCAATTCCGAAAATAAGCATGAAAGCTCCTCCAATAATGTCTAGGATTGCAATGATTGTGACTCCAAGGGGGCGGGGTTTAGGCGTACTTTGCAAGTTACAGCTGTATTGCTAATTGACTTTTTAATATACTTGATGAAAAAGATTTAATGGAAAAAGCTAAGAGAGAGTATCTTACAAATAAGCGCGCGTGTGTGTGCTGCATTCAATAAAGCAAGAATTGACATTCAAGACACTAAGTCAAAGAAAGCAGATTTAACAATGAGGAATGTATATACATCTAAACAAGGAAGTGTATTTTATTTAGATTTATTTTTATAATGTGAAGATTCATTAATAGATACACTAATTCGAAACTGCAATCGTTAAGAACTATGACTCCTGCTTAGCTTCTCATGGTATCAAAAAACAACAAAAATAAGGCTGCACTTGCAACGTTAGCGCTTATACTGCTTTCACTAAGCGTTACGTCATCAATAGCTATAAGTGCACCACAGTATGCAAGCGCACAAGGAATGCTTGAAGGCCTTGAAAGAGAGCAAAGTGGCGAATCAGTACCTGGAGACCAGCCAGCAGACATAGGTGGCTCTACTCCTCTTAATGATACTACTACAGCAGAGGGCGCCGGTAATGCGACTAATGCAACTGTGACAGGAGGAGCAGCAGGGAATGCGACTAATGCAACTGTGACAGGAGGAGCAGCAGGGAATGCGACTAATGCAACTACAGGCGATGAGGAAACAGCTGCCGGCAGCCAAAGCGGGGGCCCACTTAGCCTATATGGCGGATGAGGCGGCCGATAAAGCTTCAATGCTTGACCATGCATTCACAGAAGCTGGCAAGTACCCCCTACTTCTGTCCGTTGCATCCAAACATGGTTGGAACAGTCGAGTAGGTAAGTTTTTACTTTTTACCTTGTTTTACTACACTTACCTTATACACACAGAGATATTCTTCAAATTTCGTCAATATTAGATTAACAGTACAGGAGCGAGAAGATAACGATAATAGTATTAATGGCCATAGCCTAAATTGCAGAGCCATGTGCTTACTTCTGAAAGCCGAATTACCATGCAGTTTGGTTCCCATTTGAGCTCAATATTTTTTCGTAAGTTAGATTATTATTAGATAGAATTCGTTTTTTGTGGTCTTGTACGTTTTTAGCCTTTTTTTACGCTTACCGTGGTTACAAATTGGAAAGAGTCGCCTTTTACTCCCTTTTGGGCTATT
>JBQGBZ010000404.1:0-7402 GCA_052038215.1 Nitrososphaera sp. | reverse complement strand
GAGATCCTGAGGCATCCACATCACAGTTATTATTGAAAATTTTTTCTTACCTTTGTAGGATTTCGGATTTCAATATTTCAATATAACTTCAAACCTGCATCTTGACCTGTGGAGGATCAAATCGAAGTTATTGGGAAATGTTATTTTACAGACTCAATAACTCACATATATCTAGAAACAAGAACTTAATATTGAGAGCGTATGATTATCCATCTGTGAAGCTAGCAGCGCTTTTCTCTGGTGGCAAGGACAGCACATTTGCAATATCTTGCGCACAAGAAATGGGACATTGCATTGTGTGCCTTATTACAATGCATCCCAAAGCAGATGATAGTGCTCTTTTCCACTACCCAAACAGCTGGGTGACAGAATATCTTGCAGATGCAATGCAGCTTCCTCTAATCGACTTTCGGGTACGGGGCAGTTCAAAGGAAGATGAGATGAAAGCACTTGAAGAAACAATATTGCAGGTTAAATCGACATACGGAATTAACGGAATAGTCCACGGTGGGATTTCAAGCAACTATCAAAAGCAGGCATTTGAGAAGGTATGTGCACGGCAGAGAATTGAAGCAGTAGCGCCGCTCTGGAACTTTGAGCCCGAAAGATACTTGAACGAACTTATCAGGAGAGGCTTTCGCATCATAATTGCTGGAGTATACGCAATGGGCCTTGAAAGCGAATGGCTTGGAAGGGAGCTTGACAAGGAAGCAATTGCTAAGTTGGTGTATTTGAGCAAAAAGTGTAAATTTAACCTTACGTTTGAAGGTGGCGAAGCTGAAACACTTGTCATCGACTGTCCTCTCTATCAGAAAAAGCTTCAAATCAATTCTGCTGCTGCCTACTGGGATGGTCAGAGGGGAATATTTGAAATACAGGATGTAGCATTAATAGAAAAGAAATAGTGCATGTTCGATAATCTGCGCGAAGGCCTCCGCGGAGCTTTGAAGAAAATAGTAGGAGCATCTGATATTAATGAGGAATTGATTGACTCGATTTGCAAGGATGTCCAGCGCTCACTGCTCCAATCAGATGTTAACGTGAGACTTGTATTATCAATTACGCAGAATCTTAAACAAAGGGCACTAGGCGAACAGCCTCCTAAGGGACTATCAAGAAAGGATCACATTGTCACAATATTGTATGGAGAACTTGCCAAGCTACTGGGCTATTCTGGTGATGTAATAAGGACGATTGACAAAGCGCAGGAAGATGACCCTTCTCTGGCAATGTCATTCTTCAAGCCTGGCAAGCAGAATGTAGTGCTCATGCTGGGTATTCAAGGGAGTGGCAAGACTACTGTAACTGCCAAAATGGCAAGATGGCTCACAAAACATGGTTATAGGATAGGCGTTATTGGAGCGGACACCTGGCGTCCTGGTGCATTGACTCAGTTGAAGATGAATTGCAGCAAAATAAATGTCGAGGTCTATGGAGAGGAACAGAATAATAACGCCGTAGCTATCGCTAGAAATGGACTTAATTATTTCAAGGATCAGAACCTTGACGTCATAATTGTTGATACTGCTGGAAGACACAAAGAGGAAGAAGGTCTTCTGCAAGAAATGAGTGAAATGCATAAGGTAGTAACACCAGAACTAGTCCTGCTAGTTATTGACTCAACCATAGGTCAAGGGGCCTATAAACAAGCAGAAGCTTTTCACAAGGCTGCTGCTGTTGGAGGCATTGTTATTACAAAGCTCGACGGTACTGCCAAAGGTGGAGGCGCTCTTGCAGCTTCAGCTGCAACGGGCGCAAAAGTGATGTTCATTGGCACTGGTGAGCGCATAGATGACCTTGAGCAGTTCTCTCCGACTAGATTTGTAGGAAGGCTGCTTGGTATGGGGGACATCAAAGCGCTGCTAGAAATGGCTAGAGGCCTGGAGCTTCAGGCGGACGAGAACCAGGTAAAGCGACTGATGAGCGGCAAGATGACTATTGAGGATTTTTATGCTCAGATGGAATCAGCAAGCAAAATGGGCTTTAGGAACATCATAGAAAATTTGGGAATTTCGGGTATGGTCAAAGAGGAAAAGCTGGATGAAATGGAAATGAGGATGGAAAAGTGGCGCTTTATTATTCAGTCAATGACAACGCAAGAAAGGAAAGACCCTGATATTATCAATGAGTCGCGGAGAAAGCGAATAGCAAGAGGCTCCGGGCTGCCTGAGGGAGAAATTAAGGAAATGATCAAACAGTACAACACCTCCAAGACTTTCATGAAGCACAACAAAGGTAGAGGAATGGGAGGATTTTTTAGAAAAATTGGTATCGGTTAATGCCCAAGGAAACCCTGCTAAAGCGGTACCGACTCTGCAAACACTGTCTTGAAAGGCACACCTGCAGGGGAAGGTCCAACAAGCCCTGCTACATCTGCCGTGGACTGATGGACAACCTTGGTGCCATAGCAAACAGGATAATGGCTGCAGTCAAGTGCCTTGAATTTGACACCTTTCTAATTGGTGCAACATTACCAACTCAGCTCTACGAGAGGGAAGACGCAATTAGGGCTCGGTTGAAGATAAGGGGAAGAGAGAGTATCAAGCACTATCTGACTAGGGAACTTGGAATTCGGCTCGCCAAGCAGGCACAAAAAGAGGTGGAATATGGAAGGCCAGAGATCATGATTACTCTGACTGTAGACAAGGAGAACAATGTAGACGTGACAGTGATATCCCGACCGCTTGTGTTTGCTGGGGTTTACATCAAAAAATCAAGAGGACTGCCACAAAAACAGGGTAAATGCGTTAATTGCGGAGGCAAGGGCTGCAGTTCTTGTAATTATTCCGGACTATCCGGATATTACAGTGTCGAAGGGATTATTTCACGGGAAATGATGCGGATCACGGGGGGTCAGACACCAAAATTTTCGTGGGTGGGAAGCGAAGATCCCAGCAGCCTGGTTCTTGGAACCGGTCGGCCATTTTACATGCGCATCCTTAATCCAAAAAAGAGGAAGATTAAAAATAAGACGATCAAACGCGATGGCATTAAAGCAACATTGAAGCTAATTAAGAATATACCTGTAGTCCAACCACACCTCATAGTCAAGTGCAAGATCCACATAGAATGCGAAAATGTGTTAACAAAAAAAATTCTGAAAAAAATCAATTCTCTCTCTGGGTCTGTAGTGAGCTTTGAGAATAAGTCAAAAAAAGGTGTAAAAACCATATATTCTGTACGAGTTCGGCAGGTTGACAAGAATCATTTTATCCTCATAATTGTCGCAGATGGTGGACTGATGATCAAGCAACTTGTAGGTGGTGAAGATTATATGAAACCCAACATTTCAGAAATTCTTGGCTCCAAGTGCGAATGCGATATATTTGATATAATGGATATCCAACTTCAGTAATGTTTTTCTTTCAGGGACCCAATTTGACATCAGCAATAGATGAGCACTTTTGACCCGCTTTACAAGGTTCACAATGCCTATCAACTTGGCCAGATTCCACGAAAGGTTTACGACCTTATATTGAAAAGGTTTCCGCTGGTCATAGAGGGCATTAAGCGAGTCGAGGAAGCATCTGGTTTGAATTATCCTTATTATTATGCTGAGCCACGCCTTGTGATCTCTACTTCTGACGTCGAATTTACCGACATGGGAGTATTGTTTGCAAGGACAATACCTGTAGTGGATGCTCGAAAGCAGCTACATGTGGTTGTGCAGATAACCGCACCCCTCATATCTTATGGTCTCAAGGGCACGATACATGCCGTTTTGGCACATGAGTTTTTGCACTACCTGGAGCTCATAAATAGAATACTAAAAATGAAGGTAATATCTGATGAGGTATCTGGCACATTGTTTGAAGGAACTTATGCTGACTCAATGAGGCTCGTTGAAGAGCGTGTGGTCTTCAAATCCGATCCCACTTTGATAAGACATATTACTACCCGGTTTCCAGAAGGATTTAGAGATCTGAAGCTGGAGAAGAAGGTTATCCAAACGTGGATGAACAAAGGCTTCCCAACTTCAAAGGTGTCGTTAGATGCAAATATTATGAAGATCCCCATAGAGGCTATGGCGTCCTTGAAGGTCGAACAGGGTGTCAAAGAAAAGATTCTTGAATTTGAAAACATAAAGCTCAAAAAAAAGAAAAGAACAAGCTATGTCTAGCATTTCACCCGAAGAATTCAAAGTTATCCAGAAATGTATGAGGAAAGCCGCAAAGGGCCGCAAGATAGTTGCTACTTGCATATATGGTTCAAGGGTTGCTGGCTACAATCGTTCTGACAGCGATATTGATCTCCTTATTGTCCTGGAGAATTACCCCTACGTGGTCAAATACTCCTATTATCGCGAATCAAATACTAAAGTATCAGCACTTGCAGTTGACCGCAACGCGCTCTTGCGAGATGCTCAAAGTGCTTTTCTTGGCGAATTTGTAGTTGGTCGTTTGCTCCACATTTACGAACCAATTGCTAATGCAGATTTTCTTGCAATGATTGAGCATACTTACAAACGACGAGTTATCTTGGAGGAAGTACGTGATATCTTGGAATCTACCGGTGTACTCGGCACAGAAATTCTCTTTCCACTTGAGTTTGTAGCATTTTCAAAGATAAAGCGTAGGATGTCTCTATATGCAAGCGCAGCTTACAGTTACTATAAGACGTACACTACCTCAAAGCGCAACCTAGAGTTTGCGCTTGACGGCTACCATAGAGCAGTAGAGGATATTATTGCGGAGGATGGCGAAATCTTTGCTGCAAGGGAAGATGGTCTTTTACAGATATCAGACAAGAATATATTTTTAGAAAAAGGACAAATTCATCTTAAGCTTGCTAAAAGACTTCGAGAGCTCAGCTCCTATATGGTGCATACTTATGCTGGAAGAAAAATCATGCATTTTGCTATCAATGAAGCTGAATCTAAAATCCGGCGTCGCGTAAGATTGATGATGAAACCTCCAGATTTTATGTTATCTCCAAGAAAGGCTTATTGGAAGCTACCAGAAGGTGTACTAATCATTGATGGCAGAAATTGGCTTCAAGATCTGGTTCCGCATGTAAACAGTTACTCTGTCATAAAAAAGAGGCGGCTTGGAAATAAAAGCAGCAGAACCACAATGTATGTGCTGAAAGATGGCTCCGATGAATACAAAATTGCAGTCAAAGAGGTTACAAAATCAAAAGCACTAAAATGGGCAATGGTTGGTCTATGGAACGAACCAGTAAAGAGATTCAGAATGGACCCGCTCTTGAGGATTGGCTCGGAATACAAGGCAATCCGTTATATGCGGAGTCTTGGTCTCAGAACGCCCATCATCGAGGCAGTAGTTCTGGATAGGAAACTGCTAGTAACACGATTTCTAGATGGGATAACCATGGCAGACGTAATAAGGGACTGCATGGGAAGCAAAGGTGAAGCCAGTTTGATTCGCAAAGCTGGAGCAGAAATTGCAAAAGTACACACTGCTGGAGCGACTCTTGGCAATATTAAACCTAAGCACATCATTGTCAACGAAAACGATCTCTACTTTACCAATGTAGAGCAGTTTATGTTGAATGCTGGCGACCCCGCATGGGATGTTGCGCAGTTTATTAGCTGGGGTCTGAAGAATAGTCGCGACAGCAAAATCGCAGCTAAAATAACAAGAAACTTTGTTGAAGGGTATATGAGTGTTGGAGACTCTGGTAATATTTTGAGGCTAACTGAGACCAAGCGATATATAAAATCATTTTACCCTATGCTGGCACCTTCCATTGCTCATACGATCAAAAATGAAATAAATGCTATTGCGAGCTAACCTCTTCTTACTTCTTTGCCTTCTTGGCAATATCCGCGTGAGTGAATTCAGTAAAACCACACTTGCCACAGGTAAACCTGTTCTTGTGCTCTGCCATGAAGGTTCCCTTGCCGCATCGAGGACAATCGCGTCTAGTCCTTGTTACCTTATCCCCTTGAATATTGTAGAATTTATAGATGGTAACCTCTCCCTTACCCTGAGCCTTTTTGTCAGCCACTATCTCTTTGCACCCCCAGAACCACCAGACTTCGAAGTAGCAGCTTCCTGCTTGGCTTTAAGCTTGGATGCCTTTTCTTCATCAAGTACTTTCTTCCTTTCTTCTCTTGATAACGTCCTCAACAGCCTGTAGCGGGGTAATTGCTTTGCTGCCTCATTTTCGTCGTCAAAGACATATAATAATCCATGAATATCTGTCATACCTGTTTGGCATCTTAGATTTATCGGAACAACCTGCTTTTTGTTGACATTAAGTTGGTTAGCAATTCTTTCAGCAGCGTCATTTCTATTGATCTTGCCAGCCGCTCCTCTGAAAATTACCTTTACCTCACGCCTGTTCAACAGCGAGTTCCTACGATCCTCTAGCATTGCAACTTCTTGAGCAGACAAAGCAGACACCGTGGCAAGTGTAACCCATTTAAGTATTTGCTTACATATTTTCGGTATGAAAATCAAATATACTCAGCTATTGGAGATAAACTAAATGAAGCCATTCTTTCAGGAATTCTGTGATGAGGTAGTTACCCTTGATCCATCGATAAGGTTTGCTGGCGTTGCGGATGGAGACGGCCACCTTGTCGCAGTAGCAGAACGGAAGGGTCTCAAACCCCTGCTCAATCCTGAGGAGCGGGCGCAATATGCAATCACTGCAGCCACCCGTCAATATACTCGTCTTAGGTGGGAATACATGCTTGGCAGGATCAATTACGCCATGTCAAATTATGCTAATCTAGTCAGGGCGACGATTCCTATTGCTGATGAGAACAGCCGACTCTATTATGTGCTCTTGCTATCATTTGATGTCGAGGCAGGTGGGAGCGTGCACGACATAATTATGCAAAAGATAAAACCCCTTGTTCGCAAGAACACAGACAAGTTTCTCAGGGACGCCTAGCCGGTCCTGAACGGGGTTTTTGGAAATAGGATTTTGATCGGCTGTCTAAACGCAGGGTGTACCATCACAAGCTCTCCTTTATTGAGTCTGACTATGTTAGCCTTTGTGTTTTTATCTATCATTAGATAAGGTGGCATCGACAGTTCCGAGATGCCTAGTTTTGCAATCACGTGCATGCCTGTGTTTTCGTGCAATGTTGAATCGACAGTACTTTTGAACTGCTGAGCTGAGAACAGGATTGTGCCCCGCGACCTACCCGCGACTATAGTCCTCATAACCTGTTCGGCTACCGCAGACATGTTGCCTGGAGATCGAGGGATGAACCTGTTGATCTCATCAATAAAAGTCAAAATATACCTCGGTCTTCTGCTGTTTTGTCTTGAAAAAGAGTATATCTCGTCAATGCTCTTCATTACATCTCCTACTACGAACCCTTGCTCCTGCAGAGTCGGGATCATGGATATGTCAATGACAAAAACGTCGTTGCGTCTGATTTTTTTTATCTCTTTTCCGAGGTATCTGCTTGTTACTTTCTTGT